>JBILPB010000024.1:0-28197 GCA_044374175.1 Bacteroidia bacterium
GAAGGTGAATTAAATGAAGGAATAACATCATTTATATTAAATGGAGTATTTATAACTGCCCCAATTTTACTTGTTTCAAAACAACTTTACTTTAGTGCATTTTCATACGGGCTTATGCCTTTTACCAAGTTTTATGGAGGTGGAATAAGACATACCAAATACTTATCAGAAAGTAATCGAGCAAAAAAATCAGATGAAATTAAACGTAAAAATGCAGCACTCCTTTATCAATTCTTTACTAATTAACTTTTAAAGTTTATCTCAATAAAGTAACACTTCCAATCATTTCTCTATCAACACCATCCTTGTCTTTTAAGTATACTTTCCAAATGTAATTATCTTGTCCATGATCGTTGCCATCCCAAGGTTGGCTCATTGAATTGGTAGAGTATATCATATTCCCCCAACGATTGTAAATTTCCAGCTTAAACTTTTCAATACCGCCACCAAGTGGCATAAAAACATCATTTAAACCATCGCCATTTGGTGTAAAAGAAGTTGGAATAAACACAGCATAATTTTCTTCAATAATTACCGAATCTACAATTTCTTCCATACAACCATTTTCAGTGATTACAGAAAGTCCAACATAATAAGTACCTAGGTCTTCAAATGTATAATTGTATACTTGAGAAGTACTAGAGCCATAAATTCCCAAATCCCACTCTTGTGAAGCGCAATTGGGCGTATTGTTTTGAAAAACGATATTACTGTTTAACAAATTTGTAACTCGAGGAAAAATGGTATAATTCAATTCAGCTGCCGGATAAATTTGAATCAGTTCATTGATTGTTTTTGTATTACTGCAACCATTGGTATCAAAAACAGTAAGACTTATTGTGTACAAACCTGGAAATTGATAGGCATAAACAGGGTTGGTTTCATTGCTGTTACCACCATCTCCAAAATTCCATAAACTTGCTGCAACACCAACACTATTATTTATAAATTCAATGTTAGATGGCAAGCAATCAACCAATGTTGGTGCCGTAAAAAGGGCCACAGGACTTGGATTTACGGTAATAATGATGTCAACATTAGGATTAGTAGGATTACAAACATCTGTAACAGTTGCTGTATAAGTTCCAGCGGTATACACTGTAATTGATGGAGTGGTTTCACCCGTGTTCCAGGTATAAGTTTGTGCTTGAGAACAAGTTAAAATTAAGCTATCATTTTCGCAAAATGTGGTTGGGCCATTTGTTGTGATTACTGGTGTTGGTGCTAAAGCCATTGCCGTAACCATTACAGGGTTGGATGCTACTGAGGTGCAGTTGTTAGCATCTGTAAAAGTAACGGAATAGTTCCCTGAATTAGTTACGTTTATACTATTTGCAGCACTGCCTGTGCTCCATAAATTTCCAACTGCTTCGCTAGATTGCAATGTAACGCTGCTTCCAACGCAAAACGTTGTAGGTCCGCTTGCAGTGATTGTTGGACTTGCTGGTAAAGGGTTTACAGTTACAATTACATCGCTTGATAAAGGAGAAGGACATCCATTGGCATCAGTAATGCTTAAGTTGTAAGTACCTGAGGTAATTACAGTAATACTTTGCGTGTTATAAGTATTTGACCAAGTATAGCTTGAAGCGGCACTACTGGTTAGTACAACATTACCTCCATTGCAAAAAGTTACCGGACCTCCAGCAGTAATTATTGGCGCTGGCGGCACAGGAAACATTGTTGTGTTTGTGATGGCCGAAGTTGGAGTTATACAACCTGCAGCATTAGTATTTGTTACTGAATAGGTACCTGTGCCATACACGGTAATATTTTGAGATGTGGCACCATTACTCCATAAATAAGTTGATGATGGTGAACTTGATAAAGTTACACTGTCGCCTGTACAAAAAGACAAGGGGCCACTGGCAGTAATTATAGGTGCTGTTGGAGGCGCAAGCACTGTAAATACAGTATTGTTGGAAGTTGCAGTACAGCCATTGATATCGGAAATTGTAACATTGTATGAACCAGAAGCGATAACTGTGATAGTTTGCGTATTGATTCCATTAGACCAATTGTAGGCATTAGCTACCGTAGAGGTTAAATCTACTGAGCCACCCGGACAAACAGTTAAAGGACCAGAGGCTGAAATAGTGGGCACTGCTGGTAAAGGATTTACAAGCACATTTACTGCGGCTGAAACAGCTGAGGAGCATCCGTTTGCATCAACAAAATAAACTGTGTACGAACCTGATGTTGTAACTGTTATGCTATTACTAGTGGCGCCTGTGCTCCATAAATTGTTTGCAGCGGCAGTAGAAGTTAACGTTACACTATTTCCTTGACAAAATGTAATTGGTCCACTTACGTTGATAAGTGGCGCTGTTGGCTGATTGTAAACAGTTACCGTGATAGCAGCAGAAGGTAATGAAGTACAAGTGCCGTTAGAAACTGTAAGCGTATAACTTGTTGTAGCAGCAGGTGTGCATGTTGGAATTGCAAGTGTAGGGTCATTCAATCCTGTTGCTGGCGACCATAAATAAGATGTGCCACCACTTCCATTCAATGTAGTGCTTGCACCAGGACAAATACTTACACTTGATCCTGGATTGGCCACTGGTAAAGCTACTGTATTAACAGTTATATCATCGGTATTTTTACAACCATTGGCATCAGTTACTTCCAACGTGTAGGTTTGGGTGTTATTTATTGTAACAGTTGGATTGTTTACATTTGAAGCTGATAAACCTGTTGCAGGCGACCAACTGTAGGCAATTCCTCCCGAAGCATTTAATGTTACGCTACCTCCAACACAGATCGTTTCATCAGGTCCTGCAACGGCTGTTGGTAAGGCATTTACGTTAACTGTGGCAGTTTGTGTTCCTACACAACCATTGGAGGCTGTAGCAGAAACAGAATATGTTTCAGTAGTTGTTGGCGCAACCCAAATAGTATCGTTAGCGGCATTGGCAAATAAATAAGTACCTGTCCAGGTGCAATTTGTAGCTCCTGTAACGGTTACTATGGCTGTATCGCCAGCACAAATAGTTGTGGGGTTTACCACTGTATTTAACACTGGTGTAGGATAAATATAAATTGTTTTGTTAGCAGTAACTGAGCATCCAGTGGCATTGGTAGCTACTACCGTAAATGTTGTCTGAACACTTAAGGTGGCAGTAACAGCATTTGTGGTGGTGATATTTAAACTTGCTGCCGGTGTCCAGGCGTAGGTTAAATTAGTGCCAGATGCTTGCAAATCGGTAGTTCCGCCCACACAAACGGTATCGGCTGTTGCGGTAATGTTTAAAGTGAAAGCTGGTGAAACAACGACCTTCACTAGTGTTCTTGGGCTAATGCAATTTCCTACTTTAGATTGTACGTAATAGCTGGTGGTATTATTTAATATGGGTGTATTTAAAGTACTACCAGTTTGTATAATTGTTCCCCCAGTTGGCACTGTAAACCATTGTAAGATACCATTTCCTGTAGCCGTAACACTTCCACTCTGACCAGCACAAATTGTATCGTTTACACCGATGGGAGGGTCGTTAAAAACTGTACTTGGAGCATAAATCCTTATTGAATAGTCCTCTGTTTCACCATAGGTATTGTTGCTACAAGGCACAGTTGGAGGTGATGCGTAGTTCGAACGCACTCTTAGTCTTGTTGTGCCTAAAATAGCATTTGCTGGAATATTAATTGTTCCTGTAAACAATTGAAATCCTGCAACGCCTGAATTCCACACAAACTCACCAACATCATTTAAATCATTGTCATGATTCCAATCGACCCAAATTCCAAACCCTTGCTGATAACCTTGAGGGAATTGTGGAGCACATTGCACACTAAAAGCAATTTGACCACCTTGTATTACCCGAATTGTATCTGAGATATTAAGCAAGAGATTAGCTGTATTTCCATTGCAACCAGTAGAGTTATTCGTAATTCCACAACTAGGTGAACCACCTGTTGGTTGCATCGTAAAAAGATTTATAATGTCATTTGTACTTGGCCCAAAACATGGGTTGCCTGATGGGAAAAAACAATAAGGTTGCGATGTGCCATAAACAGGTTGAGCATGTGCAACTATGCTAACACAATTTAATGCAAGTAATAAAAATAGTAATAATTTGTAAAATTTAGTCATTTCTAAAATTATTTATCTTCGATTATTTTATAATTTTTGTCTTTACGCAACACTTCTTGTCTTTCGGCTGGGATTTTAGCAAATTCCTTTTTAGAAATTTCGATAACACCTTCTTTATTCACACTGCTATAAATTGTTCCATTCTTTTTATCTCGAGCTAAACTATCTTGTTCTGCTTTATTTAGGGCTGGAACTTTAGTAATTTTATCTTGAGCTTGGGTGTTATTTTGTTGAGCAAAAACTGCAGATAATCCCAAAATAAAACTGAATATGGTACTGATTATTAATTTCATAGCTTTTCTTTTCAAAAGGTGAAGATAGTAAGAAAGGTTAATATTTGCAAATTTTATTAGCCTAATTTTTTACCAAAGAAATTAACAATTAAGAATCTTGTTATTCTACACCGTAAGAAATAGCTGTGTAAGTTAATTCAAAACCGCTATTGGCGCGTAATTCGAGGGGCAAAGTGTAATTGATGACAGAATCCTTGTCGGTGATGTTCAATTCCTTTTTAAATACAAGGCCCACATTTTTTGCATAAATCTCGTAGGCCAGCTTTTTTTCAATTAAATTACTGTCGGCTGCGTGGCTGATATAAATAGTGCTGTCGAAACTTAAACTACCTAATTTAAAAGCTTCGTTTATTTGGGTTAAAGTATAATTTTGCTCACCCAAATTATTAAATCGATTGCCGTCCCAACTCAAGTCTTTTTTTAAAGGGAATACAATTTTTACAAAACGAATATTTTCTTCTACTTTTTCGGCTGTATTGCTCGTTCTGTTGGCAAACCATACATCTTTAATGAGCCAATCCTGCGTTGAATTTTGGCGATAAAACCTTTCTATTTTTTGTGTAGCTCTATTGCTTAAGTCGTTAAAATTTTCGGTAATTTTTTCTTTGATTTGAAATTGAAAAGTATCTATTGTTGATGTAAAATCATTGTAAAATAAAGAGTCGACCTGATAAATTACGTATGTTCCTTTTTTATCGGGAAAATAGTTGTACCCCAGATCAATAACAATTACTTCTTTATCTTTTTTGCACGAAAAAATAAATATCGCGAAAGCAATAAAAATGGTTGCTACAGCAGGTTTATATTTATTTTTTGAATTTAACATTCATCAAATGATTGCACGTTCTATAAAGCCACCACCTACCAAATCATCGCCTTCATAAAAAACAGCAGATTGCCCGGGCGCTACACCTGTTACCTTTTTCGAAAATAGCACCTTTAATTTATCATCTTGTTGTCGCACTGAGGCCAACGCACCTGCATCTTTGTATCTTATTTTTGTTAAGAAATCTTTAGGTTCTTTTAGATCAGGATACTTGATTAAATTAAAATTTCTAACCGTCATTTCCTGCCTTTCTAAATCCTCTTTACTTCCTAACATTACTGTATTTGTTTCGGGTATAATTTCGGTAACAAATAAAGGCTCACCCACAGCAATTTCTAAGCCTTTTCGTTGCCCAATAGTATAAAAAGGATAGCCTTTATGCTTGCCTAACATAGCGCCACTTGTGTGTATGAAATTCCCACCATTCACTTTTTCTTCAAGTCCTTCAACCTTGTGTTTTAAAAACGCGCGATAGTCGTTATCGGGTACAAAACAGATCTCGTAACTTTCGCTTTTGTTTGCCAAATCAATATATCCAGAGTCTTCGGCCATTTTTTTTATTTCGCTTTTGCGATAGGCACCTAAAGGAAAAATTGTTCTTTTTAAACTCTCCTGTGTTAAGCCCCACAACACATAGCTTTGATCCTTGGTATCATCCAATCCTTTCGAAACCAGATATCGGTTATTTTCATATCTTATTTTTGCATAATGCCCTGTAGCGATAAATTCGCAATCGAGTTGATTGGCTCTTTTTAATAATGCTTCCCATTTTATGTGCGTATTGCACAAAACACAAGGATTTGGTGTTCTTCCGGCTAAATATTCATCAACAAAATTGTCGATGATGTGATTGCCAAATTCACTTCTGATATCAAGTATATAATGCGGAAAACCAGCATTAACAGCTAAAAGGCGTGCATCATTTATTGAATCTAAACTACAACAACCTGTTTCTTTTTTGCTGCCACCACTACTTTCATAATCCCATGTTTTCATGGTAATGCCTATTACTTCATACCCTTGGTCATGAAGCATTAAAGCGGCAATAGAACTATCTATACCGCCACTCATTGCTACTAATATTTTGCCTTTTTTGCTCAATTTTATTATTTGTTTAACAACACACCTTTGGTATACTTTTCTTTCTTTTCAATTTTACCTTCAGGGGTGTAAAAAATGATTAATCCATCATATTGGTCATCTACATAATGTCCTTCAACTTTAATTTGAGTTCCTGTTAAAACCCTTTCAACTTCTTCTTGTCCACCATCACTACTTTTCTTTGGCACCAACTTATATTCTCCTTTAGGGTAATACTCAACAAAAGGTCCATTCTTTTTTGAATTTTTATAACTGATATGCAATTTTGGAATTCCATTCGGATATTCTTCATCAAAAGTACCATTATAATATTTAAAATTCATTCTTTCTCCTTTTTTTATGGTTTCTTTAAATGAAGGAAAACCTTTATCATCATAATAAAACCAATCACCCACTTGCGCTCCACTAACATAAGCACCATAGGCACTTTTTACACCAGTATCATGATAGCGTGTTACTTTTCCTTCGTAACGCCCATCCTTTAAAACACCTTCTTCTTTTTTCTTTTCATTTTCGTAGAACTGAATATTTAGGCCTGTTTTTACGTCATTTACCCATTCACTTTCTTCATACTTTTTACCACTAGCATAGTAGATGATAGATTTACCATGTCTCTTATTTTCCTTGTAATTTTCAGTGGATGTTAATCTTTCTTTTTCATCATAAAAATTCCAAATACTATCTTTCTTTTCATTCAAATAATTTCCTTTAGCCTTTACTCCTCCAACTTCATGATACAATACAGTTCTTGCTAAGGTTCCATTATTAGCATAGTTTGTTTCTGCTTTTTTTTGACCATCCGGAAAATAATAAGTAAAATGTCCAATAGGTTTTCCGTCTTTAAAGGAACCCTCATATTTTAACTGTCCCAATTCATTGGTTTTTCTCCACAAGCCTTGTTTGAGTCCTTTGCTATCGGTAAAGTTCAATTGCTCCTTGCTTTGTGCATGGAGCACATTGCTGACTAAACAACTGAGCAGAATAAGAAAAATTTTAAACTTCATAATTCATTAAAGTGCAAAAATACCAACAAAAAGATACTTTCTTTCAAATTTCAATAAAATGTATGCCAAAAATGTTTAAGAGCAAAAATAATTCCATTAAAGCATGCAATAAGAACCGAAATATTACTCATATTTGCAACATCTACATTAATATACATGAAATCGAGAATTTTACTTTTTGCAATTGCACTTCAATTGTTATTTTTATTTAACGCCAAGGCGCAATTATTGTTGAATGAAGTTAAAGTTAACCCTCCAGGCAACGACAATCCTTTTGAGTTTATTGAATTAAAAGGCACGCCAGGGAGTTTAATTTCCAATACTTATTTGTTGATTCTGGAAGGAGATTCTGGAAGTGCAGGCAATGCTGATTTGGTAATAAGATTAAACAATATTACCCTGGGAAGTAATGGATTATATTTTATTGGTACTTCATTAGGATATACCATCGCAGCGCCAACCATTCTGCGCGACACGCTTATTTTCGGTATTCCTGGTGGGATTATTGAAAATGGAAGTAGTACCTTTATGCTAGTATTCAGTACCACACCAATTATTTATGGATTAGATTATGATACCAATAATGACGGCACTTTAGAATTACCTGCCGGAGCCTCAATTTTAGACTCCTTTGGATGGATAACAGGCGGTGTAACCGATGCAGTTTTATACACATCTGCTGTATTAACACAAAGTAATGGAACCCCTGATGCTGCTGTTAGATTTTATGGAAACAGTACTGCTAATTCAGCTGCAGCTTGGTACTGTGGTGATTTAACTGGAACAGGCGCAAGTGGCACTTTTGATGCTTTAGAAGTAAGTTTTAATTTTCCGACAGGCGGTGCTTTAAGTCCTGGGGATCATAACTTGCCAAATACGTTATCAGTAAAAGAAATGCAAGCTTCCAATAAGTTGATGCTTAGTCCAAATCCTGCACAAAATAAAGTTAAGTTCAATGGCATTAAAGGCCAAGCCAATTATCAAATTTTTGATATGACAGGTAAATTAAGAATGAGTGGCCAAATTATCCCAAATCAAGAGGAAATTGATCTTCAAAATTTTGCAGATGGTTTGTACTTGCTTAAGGTTTTTAATGCACAAGAATTGTATTGTTCGAAATTTGAAATTCATAAATAGTTATTTTTAGAAAAGCTCCGTATGGCAAATATTATAGGAAGAAACAATTCTATTTTTAATCAGTTTATTGCTGAAATAAGAGATGCATCAGTTCAAACTGACTCTATGCGTTTTAGAAGAAATTTGGAGAGAATGGGTGAGATCATGGCCTATGAATTGAGTAAGGATTTAACCTACAAAATATCTTCAGTAACTACACCACTTGGTGAAGCTGAAGTTGGCATTATTGATGATCAAATTGTGATAGGCACCATTTTAAGAGCAGGATTACCCTTGCATCAAGGTGTATTGAATTATTTTGATAAAGCTCAAAATGCTTTTATATCGGCCTACAGAAAGCACCATAAAGATAACTCATTTGAAATAGCCATTGAATATTTATCGAGTCCTGATCTGGATGGTAAAATATTAATATTAACTGATCCAATGTTGGCTACTGGCTCGTCAATGGTATTGGCATTTAAAGGATTATTAAGTAAAGGTACACCAAAGCACATTCATATAGTGGCTGCTATAGCCAGCAAAGAAGGATTACAATATGTCGAAAAAAACATGCCAGAGAATACTACTGTATGGGTTGGTGCTGTAGATGATGAGTTAACTGTTCAGTCTTATATTGTGCCAGGATTGGGCGATGCAGGTGATTTGGCTTACGGAGTGAAATCGTAATTTTGGGTTTTGTATTTCTTAAAATATTGGGTATTGCTTTAGGCTGTGCTGTAAAGCCAGTGATTGCTATTCCTGCCTCAGTGGCCGCTGGTGCCGAATTTTATCAAACTATATTAGGTGGAATTATAGGAGGTTGTGCGGGTATAACGATTTATTTATATAGTTTAGACTACTTATTAAAAACATATAAGAAGCATTTGCACAACAAAAGGCAGCATGATATTGTAGCAACTCCAGTGAAAAAGAAGCCTATTTTTACCAAAAGAAACAGGATGATTGTACGTTTAATGCAAAAGTATGGCCTAAATGGCATTGCTGTTTTAACACCCTTATTATCATTGCCCTTAGGCGTTTTTATTGCAGGAAGAATTAACGATAAATTTATTCAAAATAGAGAAAAGGTGTTGTTGTATTTATGTGTTTCGATGGTGATTTGGACTTTTTTGTTGACGGGGATTTCGCATTTGTTTTAGGATTGAAAATCAATAAATTTAAAGTTTACTAATTATTAGGTTATTTATTTTTGAGCTATTGGGCATGCTCAACTCAGCTCAATAAAATATAAGCCGATTTGTAATTACCTTATATCTACTGTTTCTATTGATTTATTAGTTTCTTTCCCTTACATCATACTACCTTGAACATTATATAATTTAATGGTGGCAGTTGAATTGTAATTTCTTACTATACAAATTTCGCCATTGCTAGGATTTGGAGCGATGCTAAAATTGAAATTCTCTAATTTATTATGCATCCCACTTTCATCTTGTGAAAATTCACTTGTTGCTGTATTAGTAAATATACGTGGATTGCAATCAAATAAGATATAGGCTATGTTTTTAATTAAGGTACATAATGATGGATAAAGCATTGGTTTAATACGGTATTGAAAAAATCCTTGTGAACTATCAAAATCACTTGTATTAAACTTATTAAACAGTTTTTATTACAATAAGGATTAGTATATTTGTAAATCAAAACTAATGATGCTTAAAAAATTTTGGAACGATTATAAAGAGTATTTTGTTGACTTTTGGCAATATATCATCATTATTATTATAATGATTCTTGCTGCAATATTTATTCTCTGATGTTATATACCAGTGACCTCGCTAATGCTGAAAAGCGTAAGGAAATAAATGCCAAATTGGTAGACAAACTAAAACGCAAAAAGCCAGCAAATCTTGATCAAACTTTTCAAAAATTACATGAACAGGTTTTCGAAGAAATTGATTGCTTAAAATGTGCTAATTGCTGCAAAACTACCAGCCCAATTTTTTATATGAAAGATATTGAAAGGGCTGCAAAGGCGTTAAGAATAAAGCCTGGCACTTTTATAGAGCAATATTTAAAAATAGATGAAGACAAAGACTATATCCTAAAGGTTGCACCATGCCCTTTTTTAGATTACGAAAATTATTGTACTATTTATAAAGATAGACCAACTGCGTGCCGCGATTATCCGCACACTGACAGAAAAAGAATGGTTCAAATTCTGGATCTTACGTTAAAGAATACGCATGTTTGTCCAGCTGTAGCCCGAATTTTTACACATCTTACTTTATCATAATGAAGAATAAATTTGTTTTTATTTATGTAATTGGGTGTAGTTTTATTTTTTCAATATCCTGTAAAACCAAAGCGCCCAGCAATGCGGTAATTTCTGAAAATACCAATCAAACCAGCGGGTTAACTTCAAAGCCCTCAACCTATCCAACAGAACCAGGTACATGTGTTATTCAAGGATACATTTTAAATATTATTCCAATGGATAATGCTATGCTTGATGAACCTTGTAAATCCTTTCCATGCCTAGCAAATGTTATCATTACTAAGTCGGGTGCATGCGGTTTTGGTGTATATCAAAAGCCAGTTGTAGGAGATACTTTGCCCATAAAATTTATTCATTCTATTGCTTCCAGTGAAGTCTTTAAAACAGTATATCCGGCCAAGGTAATTTTGCCGGGTTTAAAACCAGACCAATTGTTTGAAGCGCAAATACGCATTAAATTAATGCCAATGGATAAGTTAGCTTATGAAGTAGGAGATTATGAGTTGGTTCGTTAATTTTTTATACTTTTACTCTATTAACACATGTATTTATGATGAAATTTAAAATCGCAGTTTTTTTTATGCTTTTCTGCATAAAAGCAAATATACTTATTGCACAAAACATTCCTCAATTAGGCACACCAGATGATCCAGAAGGGCGCGCTGCATGGGAATTGAAAAGGCTTTCTGACCCTGAAACAGGTAAAATTCCTTCACATATAAGAGAGCGTGAATTAATGTTTTCTTCCACCTTGCCAAGTGATAATCAATGGGGCGATAGAACCGAAAATGTGAATTGGAATGCCCGTGGTCCATGGAATGTTGGTGGTATTACACGCGCGCTTGCCATGGATGTTAACGATGAAAATGTTTTATTAGCAGGCACTAACTCCGGTGGTGTATGGCGCACAACAAACGGTGGTCAGTCATGGACACAGGTCACACCTAAAGATGATTATCATGGAATAACTTGCATTGTTCAAGATAAACGCCCTGGGCATACAAATGTTTGGTACTTTGGTTCTGGCGATCCATATTGCAGTGCCAGCGGTGGAGGAGCTTTTTATTCAGGAAATGGATTATATAAATCGGTTGACAATGGTTTAACTTGGTCTAAATTAACGGCAACAGCGCCAAACACCCAACAAACTTTTGATAGCAATTGGGATGTTATATATAAGGTTGTTACCTATCCCACAGATACAATTAACGATGTGGTTTTTGCCGCAACTTATGGAGCTATCTATAAGAGTTCAGATGGAGGTACAAGCTGGAGTATTGTAAAAGGAAATGGCTCTTCGTTTTGGTCTGATGTAAATGTTACACCTCAGGGAGTGGTTTATGCAACACTTGGCAGTGATGGAGGAGGAAAAGGAATTTGGCGTTCTGCTGATGGAATTACTTTTACTAATATAACACCACCTAACTTTGCAACAACCTATGAACGCATTGTATCTGGATACACGCCAACCAATGAGAATGTAGTTTATTTTTTAGGAAATACACCAGGCTTTGGAACGCCTGATACAAATTTTTTAGGAGATGTAGAATGGAATAGTCTATGGAAATATACTTATTTGTCTGGCGATGGTGACAGTGCAGGAGGACTTTGGGAAGATTTAAGCAATAGCTTACCCACCACTGGTGGACCTTTTGATAAATTCACCTGTCAAGGTTCTTATGATTTAGTGTTAAAAGTAAAACCCGATGATCCAAATGTAGTATTTATTGGAGGTACCAACTTGTATCGTTCTACAAACGGCTTTGCTGACGCCTCTACCAACCGATTTGTTGGTGGATATGAAGAAGGAACAACTTTGCCAGTTGTGCTAGGCTATCAAAATCATCATCCCGATCAACACGAAATTTTATTTTATCCGTCAGACCCAAATAAAATGCTGAGTGGCAATGATGGTGGTGTATTTAGAACTGATAACTGTTTGCAAGATACAATGCAATGGACTTCTTTGGATAACGGTTATATCACGGCTATGTTTTATACCTTGGCCATTGACCATGGTACGCCAGGTAACGAAATTGTTATAGGTGGCACACAAGATAACGGAAGCTGGTTCACAAATGATACCATTCTTACCAATCCCTGGGTAACACCAAGAGGTGGTGATGGCTCCTTTTGTGCGATTGCTGACGGAAGAACTTCTTACTATTTTTCTATTCAAAATGGTAAAATGATGAAAGCCAATGTAGATAATGATGGCACTATTACTTCCTTTGCCAGAATAGATCCAATTGGTGCCAAGGATTATCAATTCATAAATCCCTTTACACTTGATCCAAATAATAATAATCTCATGTACTTGGCTGCAGGTAAGTATTTATGGAAAAATACCGATTTAAGTGGCATTTCAATGATTAATAATTGGGATAGTATAAGCACAAATTGGGTGCAATGGCCCGATTCTGTGCCTGTAGCTGGTGCTGAAGTCACAGCCATAGGCGTTTCAAAAACACCTGCCAATAGGGTGTATTATGGCACCAGTAAAAGAAAGTTATATAGTATAAATGATGCTCAGAATGGTACACCAAACCCTATTGATATCACTGGAACTACCCAACCAAATCTTTTTCCTTCTAATGGCTATATTAACTGTATTGCTGTTGATCCGCAAGATGCTGATAAAGTAATGGTAGTATTTTCAAATTACGTAGTATATAGTGTATTTTACACTACCAATGGGGGAGGTAGATGGCGTAAAGTAGCAGGCAACTTAGAGCAAAATAATTCAGGAACCGGAAATGGACCAAGCATAAGATGGGCTAGTATTATCCATCCTCCACAAGGAGGAACAGCTTATTTATTGGGTACAAGCACTGGTTTGTATGGTACAGTTAATCTCGATTCAACAAATACGGTTTGGACACAATTGGCAGCTAATGATATTGGCAAAGTTGTGGTTTCAATGATAGATTACAGAGAAAGTGATGGTAGATTATTAGTTGCAACGCATTCCTCTGGCATGTATTCAACCTACATCAAAAATGTGAATCAATTGCCTAACCTTGCCAACTTAAAGAAAATGGATGAAGTTAGCACAGTAAATATTTTTCCTAACCCAACTAAGGATGTAATAAATATTGAATTTGCGTTAAACAAAGCACAAAAGGTTTCTTTTGCTTTGTTTGATGTGATGGGGCGTTCAGCGAATATGATGGTAAGCAAAAGTTTCGAGACGGGTAAAAATAATTATCAATATAATCTGAGCCACTTACCAAGAGGCACTTATTATATTAAAATGAATTTCGAAAATCAAGAAATTAACAAACTCATAATTTTAGAATAAATTTTTGCTTATAATCATTCTAAATTAAAACTTTTTTTCACAGTTAATAAATTACTGATTGCTATCAAAAATATTTTTTTACTTTTACGCGCTGAAATAAATTAACAATCTTTATATGTCAAGTCACGCTGCTACAACACAAGTAAAAGCCAATTGGGGCGGAGGAGGAGTTTCACCGCTTGGTGCAAGTTACGGAAAACTATATATGTGGTTCTTCCTTGTTTCGGATGCCTTTACTTTTTCGGGTTTATTAACCGCATACGGGTTTATGCGCCATAAATACACCGATTTTTGGCCAAATCCGGGGCACGTATTCCACCATTTTCCTTTTTATGAAGGAAGTATTCCATTAGCCTATGTAGGTTTAATGACCTTCATCCTTATCATGAGTTCTGTAACCATGGTATTAGCAGTAGAAGCTGGCCATAGAAACAAGAAAAATGAAGTGGCAAAATGGATGCTACTTACCATTATTGGTGGTTTAATGTTTGTTGGTTCTCAAGCTTGGGAGTGGTACAATTTTATCACAGGAACTGCCGAAGGTGCGGTAAGAAATATTTTAGTTGATGGAGTTTGGCAAGATCAACTAATTCATGGTGCAAATCTTCAATATAACGAATATGGCTTGCCTGTTTTTGGAGATTTCTTTTTTTTTATTACAGGCTTTCATGGTTTCCATGTATTTAGTGGGGTAGTTATCAATTTCATTATTTATGTAAATGTTGTTAAAGGAACCTACGAGAGAAGAGGCCATTACGAAATGGTTGAAAAAGTTGGTTTGTACTGGCATTTTGTCGATTTGGTTTGGGTATTCGTATTTACCTTCTTCTATTTATTGTAATCATATTAACTCATAATAATACAACGTTTTATGGAATTTAACGATGGATATCCTTCTTACGAAACAATGGCCCTTCATGACGAAGACCATGGTAAACATGTACGAAAAGTAATCTGGAAAGTATTCTGGATTATGCTTGGCGTAACACTTGTTGAACTTTTTGTTGGTTTTAAAGCAGAATCTTTAGGCCTCGGTAAAGTGTTTTTACAGTTTTTCTTTATTGGTTTAACCATTGTAAAAGCTGCTTACATTGTACTTTCATTTATGCACTTAGGTGATGAAGTAAAAGCACTAAAATGGACATTGTTAGGCCCTTTTATTGTGTTGGTGTTATACCTTATTTTTATGGTGGACGTGGGCGAAGGTAGCTACGCTAAAGAAAGAAGATATGTAATGGACAAAAATGTTACTGATGCGCCTCATCATGCACCAGCAGCAGCTCATGAAGGTGCAGCAGAACATCATTAATTTTTAAACTTATCTCTCGCAGATTTGTTTAAACAGCATGACAACAAGCAATCAAACCAGAAATAAAAAGATTTTTTTCTTTTCTATTTTTTTAATCCCATCACTCTTGTGCTTGGGATTTTATTATTTTGCTATTCGCAAACCATTAACGCAAGGTCGGAAAAACATATTTGTAAAATTGCCGCATTATGGACCTAGCCAATTCAATGGAAAGGATTCTACATTTTATGTACTCCCTGATTTTAAATTTGTGAATCAGTCTAATGAAGTCATTAGTAACACTACAATAAAAAATAAAATTTATGTGATTGGTATGGCAAACTTCAATTCCAATCAAGCCAATCAAATTGCAGCCCAACTTTATAGAGCTCAAGATAAATTAAGTTACCTAAAAAAAGACTTTAAAATAGTAACCGTATTGAATGAAATACCATCCGATACTTTAAATAATTTAAAGGCCTTTGCCGAAAAGGTGCACGCAGAAACCAAAATTTGGCAAATCGTAGCTGGCAATCAGCAAGAACTATTATCAATTTTTAATCAAAATACACTTTTTAAAGATAAACCAGTTTCCTTTGTAAATGACATGGAATTATTACTGATCGATCGAAATAATCAAATAAGAGGGCGCTACAATGGAGGCAGTTTAAAGGAGGTAAATAGGTTAATTGATGAAGTAGTAGTGCTTGCCGCAGAGTATGGTAAGATTAAGAACATGTAAATAATATTTTCAATAAAATGAACGATAAAGTTACTTTCAGAATAGTTCTAGGGATTTCTATATTTGTATTTGTTGCAGTAATAATTTTAAACCGTAAGATTCTTCCTGTTCCAGAAGTAATACCCGATTTTGTTTATCAACTGCCTAAGCTAAATGCCTTTATCAATGGCACTTGTAGCATACTTTTGCTCATTTCTTTATACTTTATCAAACAAAAAAATATTGAAGCACATAAAAAAGTAAATATCACTGCTTTTGTGTTATCTTCACTGTTCCTAATTTCCTACATTACTTATCATTGGTTAGCAAAAGAAACCTCTTATCCGTCTGATAATCCAATGCGCCCTGTTTATTTAACTATTCTCATAAGTCATATTATTCTGGCTGCTTTGGTTTTGCCAATGGTATTAATGTCATTTTACTATGGTTTGCAAATGGAAGTGGTAAAACACCGAAAATTAGTACGTTTTGCTTATCCTATTTGGTTGTATGTAACTGTAACAGGAGTTGTAGTTTATTTAATGATTTCGCCATTTTATCAAAATTAAATCATTATTTTTGATGCCATGAAGCGCAGTTTTATTTACACATTTTTTGTAGTTGCTATTTTATTTTGCTTGCAAGCCGATGTATTCGCACAAGGCTGTGTGCAGTGCCGTTTGGGACCATCTTCAAATCTCGAAGGCGGTGGCAATGTTGCACGAGGAATTAATTCAGGTATATTATATTTAATGTTGATTCCTTATCTATTGATTATGTCAATTGTAGGCTATGTTTTTAGAAAGCAATTGAGTGAAAAGTGGAATTTAATAAAAGTTTTTTTTGGCAGAAAAGTAATACACTAAAAAGTATACAATAATTCAAACCAATTATTTATATTTGCACTTCGTTCTTTAAAAAAAACAACTTATCCAGAAAGGTGGAGGGACATGCCCTGTGAAACCTTGACAACCCTTTAAACATTCATTTGTGTAAAGAAGGTGCCAATTCCTGTTCGTTAGCAATACCGGAGCAGATAAGTCAGAATATAAATTTGAATTCAAAAATCATTATAATTTATCTCCTCTGACGTCAAAAGTTAGGGGAGATTTTTTTTGCAATGAATTGAATAATGATCAAAGAACAAGAAATGTTGAATAAGAATGAAGAATTAATTTAAGGCTTAATTTTTATTAGAAAAAAAAATAGTTTAGAATAGATTTAATTGAAATGGAAATATTGAATGAAAGAAATGTACGAAAATTTGATATTAACGAGAGGTTAATAAACCTTGCTGTGTCAATTATTAAAGTTTGTGAGTCTGTGAATACGAGCAAATCTGGAATTCATTTAACAAGTCAACTATTGAGATCGGGGACTTCTCCTGCACTCAACTATGGCGAAGCACAAAGTGCCGAATCGCGAAATGATTTTATTCATAAATTAAAAATAGCACTCAAAGAATTAAGGGAAAGCTATAATTCAATCCAAATAATTCAAAGAGCAGGACTGACTAATAATATTCAACTAATTGAACAAACAAGCAAAGAATGTAATGAGTTGATTGCGATTTTGGTAAAAAGTATTGAAACAGCACAAAAAAATAACCATGATAAATAAACATCAAATTCAAAATTCATCCCGATTGCTCTCGGGATTATATTCCTTGTTTTTCCAAAAGTCCCGAGGCTTCGTTACGGGATTCATTATTCAATAACAATGCTAATCATAATCAATCAAGCCCCAATGATACTATTTCAACTTCATCATTCACATTTTAAATTCCTTGTTTCTTGTTCATTATTGATCCACGAAGTTCAATATTTCCAATAAAACTCAAAATTAAAAAATATTCATCTTAGCTCCGCTCAAATAAAACATATGTTCGACATTAAAAAAGAATTAGAAAAACGTGTATTAGTAATCGATGGCGCAATGGGCACCATGATTCAACAATACAAACTCGAAGAAAAAGATTATCGTGGAAAGCGCTTTGCCGATTGGCATAAAGATCTCAAAGGCAACAACGATTTACTTTCTCTTACACAGCCCGAAATTATAAAAACCATTCATAAAGAATATTTAAAAGCAGGTGCTGATATCATTGAAACCAACACCTTTAGCGATACTACTATTGCTATGGCCGATTACGATATGCAGGCATTGGCTTACGAGTTAAATTATGAGTCTGCTAAAATTGCAAAAGAAGCTGTAGTTGAGTTCTTGGCTTCAGCAGATGCCAATGGGCGCACCATGGCATTTGTAGCCGGTGCTATTGGTCCCACAAACAGAACACTTTCATTATCACCAAATGTAAATGATCCAGGCTTCCGTGCTATAACTTTTGATGAATTGGTGGAAGCGTATGCAGAGCAAGTAAAAGGGCTTATTGATGGCGGTGTTGATTTGCTATTAATTGAAACCATTTTTGACACGCTTAACGCGAAAGCGGCTCTCTTTGCCATCCAAAATTATTGCAAGGAAAAAAATATTAAAATGCCAGTGATGGTTTCAGGTACTATTACTGATGCTAGTGGTAGAACTCTTTCTGGTCAAACTACTGAGGCCTTTTTAAATTCTGTTTCGCATGTTGATTTATTAAGTGTGGGTTTAAATTGTGCCCTTGGTGCAAAAGATATGCGTCCTTATTTAGAGGAACTTTCAGAAAAAGCACCTTTCTACGTGAGTGCATATCCCAATGCTGGCTTGCCCAATCAGTTTGGTGAATATGATCAAGATGCGCATGAAATGGGACATCAAATTGAAGATTTTCTAAAGGCTGGCTTTTTAAATATTGTTGGTGGATGTTGTGGTACCACGCCAGCGCATATCAAGCGAATTGCTGAGTTGGCAAAAGATGCAAAACCTAGAAAGAAGCCACAACCTGATAGTTTAATGCACTTAAGTGGATTGGAGCCTCTAACGCTGCGTCCAGAAAGTAACTTCATGAATGTAGGTGAAAGAACGAATGTTACTGGATCTAAAAAGTTTTTGCGTTTGATTAATGATAATAATTATGAAGAAGCGCTAGCCATTGCAAAAGATCAAGTGGATGGTGGAGCACAAGTAATTGACGTAAACATGGATGAAGGCATGTTAGATAGCGAAGCATGTATGACACGTTTCTTAAATTTAATTGCCTCTGAACCTGATATTGCACGTGTGCCTATTATGATTGATTCCAGCAAATGGACAGTGATAGAAGCAGGTTTGAAATGTGTACAAGGCAAAGCAATTGTTAACTCAATTTCCTTAAAAGAAGGCGAAGAAAAATTTATTGAACAAGCACAAAAAGTAAAACAATATGGTGCTGCAGTTATTGTAATGGCTTTTGATGAGGTAGGTCAAGCAGATACTTTAGAAAGAAGAAAAGAAATTTGTAAACGTGCCTATGATATATTGGTAGATAAAGTAAAATTTCCTGCACAAGATATCATCTTCGATCCTAATATTTTCCCTGTGGCAACTGGTATGGAAGAGCATCGCTTAAATGCATTAGACTTTTTTAATGCTACCAAATGGATAAAAGAAAATTTGCCGCATGCCAAAGTGAGTGGGGGAGTAAGCAATGTTTCTTTTTCTTTCAGAGGAAATGACCATGTGCGCGAAGCAATACATTCGGCATTTTTATTTCATGCTGTTAAAGCTGGTATGGATATGGGTATTGTTAATCCCGCACAATTAGTAGTTTATGATGATATTGAAAAAACATTACTTGAACTTATAGAAGATGTGTTGTTGAACAGACGAGATGATGCTACCGAGCGTTTGGTAGATCATGCTGAATCTTTAAAAGGCATCACCAAAGAAAAAACTGAAAAATCTGAAGAGTGGCGCAATGGCACAGTGGAAGAACGTTTGAGCTATGCTTTGGTAAAAGGTTTAACCGATTATATTGATACAGATACAGAAGAAGCACGCGTAAAATTAGGTCGTCCTTTACATGTAATTGAAGGCCCTTTAATGGCCGGCATGAATATCGTTGGTGATTTATTTGGCGCTGGAAAAATGTTTTTACCGCAAGTGGTTAAAAGCGCACGTGTAATGAAAAAAGCTGTAGCCTATCTTGAACCTTATTTATTGGCCGAAAAGGAAGCAAACAAATTAGCAGGCATTGTAGGTGATGGCAGAACAAATGCAGGTAAGATTTTATTAGCTACAGTAAAAGGCGATGTGCATGATATTGGAAAAAATATTGTTGGTGTTGTATTGGCTTGTAATAACTACGAAATCATAGATTTGGGTGTGATGGTCTCTGCAGATAAGATTCTTACAGAGGCAAAAAAACATAATGTAGATGTGATTGGCTTAAGTGGTTTGATCACTCCATCACTTGATGAAATGGTGCATGTAGCAAAAGAAATGGAACGTTTAGGCTTTAAAATTCCATTGCTCATTGGTGGTGCTACCACTTCCAAAGTGCACACGGCAGTCAAGATTGCACAAAATTATACTGGCCCTGTAGTACATGTAAATGATGCCAGTAAATCTGTGCCAGTGGCTAGTAGTTTAATTTCTGATGAATTGCGCAATGCCTTTATGGAGGAGGTCAATAAAGATTATGAGCGTGTACGCGAGCAAAATAAAAATGCCCAATCTCAAAATAAATTTATCACTCTTGAAGAAGCACGTGCCAATAAATTCCCTGTTGATTGGAATAAAACTGAAATCCCAAAACCTAATTTTATAGGCACAAAAGTGTTTACAGCTTACGATATAGCAGAGATTGCAGAATACATCGATTGGACTCCCTTTTTTCACAGTTGGGAATTAAAAGGCTCTTATCCTAAAATATTAAACGATGCCGAAAGAGGAACGGAGGCCACAAAATTATTTAATGATGCTCAAAAAATGTTGCATCAGATTATTAATGAAAAGTGGTTACAAGCCAATGCGGTAATCGGCATTTATCCTGCCAGTACTGTTGGCGATGATATTCATGTAAATGCAAATGACGAAAAATTTGTTTTTCATACTTTACGTCAACAAACAAAAAAGCCTGCGGGGCAATATAACGTGGCTTTGAGTGACTTTGTGGCTCCTGAGGACCTTACCCTCATTCCCTCTCCAAAGGAGAAGGAGGCTAATTCGATGGATAAGCAAGGTGTTCAAGAATGGATTGAATCTTCTCCAAAATATTATACCACTGATTGGAAAACATGGAATTCAAATATTGGCAATGCCAAAAACATGAGAAAAAATCCAACTGAGGCAGAAGACAAACTTTGGCAAGCCATTCGTGATAGAAAATTAGAATATAAATTCAGAAGACAGCACCCTATTGATAAGTTTATTGCTGATTTTGTTTGTATTGAAGCAAAATTAATAATCGAAGTTGATGGCGAAATTCATTCTACTCAAAAGGAATATGATCATGCTAGAACTTATATTTTAAATGATATTGGTTACCGTGTAATTCGCTTTTCTAATAAAGATGTATTGAACAATTTTTTAATTGTTCTTGAAAAAATAAAAGAAGAACTCAAACCCCTCTCTCTCGGAGAGGGGCTAGGGGTGAGGTCAGATTACATCGGATGTTTCGCACTCACTACTGGTATTGGTATTGATGCACACGTTGCACGTTTTGAAGCCGATCATGATGATTATAATGCTATTATGTTAAAAGCATTAGCAGATAGATTAGCTGAAGCTTTCGCAGAACTAATGCACAAAAAAGTGCGTAGAGAAATTTGGGGCTATGCCAGTGCAGAGAATCTAAAAAATGAAGAACTCATTAAAGAAGAATATGCAGGAATTAGGCCGGCTCCAGGTTATCCAGCGCAACCAGAACATACCGAAAAAACTACCATTTGGAAATTATTAGAAGTAGAAAAAAATACGGGCATGCAACTCACCGAAAGTATGGCCATGATGCCAACTGCAGCAGTAAGTGGTTTATATTTTGCACATCAGCAATCACATTATTTTGGTTTAGGAAAAATTAAAAAAGACCAAGTAGAAGATTATGCAAAGCGCAAACAAATGAGTATTGAAGAGGCAGAGCGTTGGTTAGGTCCTAATTTGGGGTATTAGAAAAAATTACAAAAGCAATATTTTTAATTGCTCTTCACTATTCTTTTATTTAGGGCATATCCATCTGTTTTAAAAAGCTGGATAAAGTATATCCCGTTGACATATTCCTTTAAGTTGATGCTTAACTGATTTGTTTGGGTAGTTATTTTTTTATTGATTAAAATGTTGCCATAACTATCATATAACTTATAGCTATCAATTTTTACTTGGGATTTAATAAATACCAAATCTGTGCTTGGATTAGGATATATTTCTATGTCTGCTGCATTTTCAATCTTACTTAACCCAACTGTATTATCAATGATAATTGATGTTTTAGGATCTCCAATTATTACATCTTTATCAGATAATCTCAACATTCCTCTGTAAAAACTTTCAGCCAAATTATAATGATTTGTCGTATCTGTGTAAAATGTAAAAGTTTTTTCAGGAATTAAGGTAAAGTTAAAATATACATCATAAACATACCCATGAGCACCAGCGGCACCTTCACCAATTAAATCAGCAATTAGTAACCTGTCCAAAGGAGCAAAATTTGAATCAAATGTATTGCCTGATTTAACACTAGTAATTTCTGTAATGGAACCATTAACCCATAAAAAATTTGGCTTTTCATTAAGTACAAGTGAATTATAAACAAAAAAATAACCGAGTATATTTTGATAGTATTGAGCTAATATATTGCTTGTGTCTATTTGAGACACCCATCCTTTAGAAATTAATGTATCGTGTGCAGGTTGCATTCTGCTGAAAAACAAGTTTTTTTCTGCCTGATTGCTTACATTGGCATAATTAAAAATAAAATGAGAGGCTTGTTTATTTACAGCGGTATTAGGGCCGCTTTTATCAATTAAATTAAATACATCGCTTGTGGTATAAGCATCTAACCTTGTAACCATAAAAATTCCATATTGATTTCTTGTAAAATGACCTTGTGCTGATGCAAAAGGATTCATAGGATTATTCCAATTTGCAATACTGTATGCATAGTTTCCAAGTATCAATGACAGCTCTGCATCAAATGAGGCACTTTTCCCAAGGCTGGGTGATATAGTAATGTCATCATTAAGAACTTTTAATGGCAGACCTTTGGTAGTCACCAAATAATTAATATCATTCAAATTCGGTAAATTAGTTAGCCCATTTTCAATTTGTATTCTTATTTGTGAAAAAGTTGTAGAATCTATTTCTTCGTTAATACTGCAATTAATATGTATTATATTTTGTGCGGGAATATTCCGCTTCACCTTAAAGTAATTGGCAATATCCTGTGAGGATTGACTATTGTCATTAACAATTACTGCTACATCATTGTAATTTACATTAGGCTGTGCCATTGCAGCTTTTCCGAAAATTAATATTGCAAGAAATGCTTTTTTCATGGGATTTATTTTTCCTATGAACGAAACAATAAAATTAAAATTGTATGCCTAAGTTGTTAAAAGTAAATAAGAGGCCATATTTATTTCCATTATTGAAGTAATATCAACAAATAGTGCAGGTTTGAAAAAATTTATATATTGAAATTTGACTCAATAATTACTTCACACAAATAGCAGCAGCTTTAATCTTTTTGGCCTTACTTTCATTAATATCAAAACCCACATACTCTTTACCAAAAGTAACTTTAATATATTGCATATTGGTTGCACATAATTTTAACCAATCGCTGGAGCTAACACTGTAATAAGGAAAGTAATTGGTTTGTTCAATCATTTCATCAGCTTTTCCAATAGGTAAATATTTGTCCAAGGCAAAAGCAAGTATGGTTTCATTTGAAGTAAGTAAAATAGTTACTGTATCACCTTTCAAAATATTTTCTTTCTGCAATTCAGGCATAGTAACTTCTAATCCTAATTTATAATTTGCACCATCTTTAATAGTCCAGACAATAAATTGATTGGTTACCGAGTTCATGATCGATTTAGTTTGAAGTCCCGTCTTACTATCGGTTTCTTCTTTTGTAAAAGTGCATTTTTGCGCAAACATTGCAGTGCTAAAAGCAAAACAAGTAATTAATGTAGCTATTTTTTTCATAATTGATTTTTTATCAAAGTAAAATATTTTTTTGTCATTAAATAATACATTATAAATTTTATTTTAAACAAATGTTATTCACGTAGTCCTAAATTATTGGGTTGCTGATAACAGCAATAAATTGAGCAGAAGGGGCATACTTGCATTATTAAGCCAAGCTAATTGAGTATATCAATCATGTAAATGTTACAAAAATAACAACTAAAATAACCCTTAACGCCTCATTAAAGTTACTGTACCATGCAGACTCTCAGGGTCAACATTGTTATTGCTTTGTGCCACACCAATATAAAAGTAAACGCCATCAGGGCATGGCTCTCCTGTATTATACTGATTGCCGTCCCAGCCTTGATCAACCCCATTCCAATAGCCAACTTTTTGGCCCCAACGATTGTAAATAACAACTTCTAAACTTTTATAATTAGAATTGTAAATAATAAATTTATCATTAATCCCATCTCCATTAATGGTAAAAACATTGGGTGTAAATAAAGAGTCAGGCTGCGGTGGTATAGGCTCTTCACATACTTCAGTAATCACATTAAAAGTATCGATAGAAGCACATTCACCTGCCGAAGCATAAAACATAACAACATAAACGCCAGCTTGATTAGTTTCTATAATTTGACTGGTGGAACCATTGTTCCAGGTATAATTACTTCCAGCGCCTGGATTTAATTGAATGTTGTCTCCTTCACATATGGTGGAGTCGATGGTACTCGTAGCACCGGCTGTCCTTAAACTTACAAATACGGTATCTTGTTCCTTACAGCCAATGGATGGATAACTAATGGTTTGAATAACATAATAGGTATCACTTTGTGGATAAACTGTAGCGCTCTGTGTAGTTGCAATAGTAGAATCAACCTCCATCCAATTAAAGGTGTAACTACTGCCAGTAGGTGTTGTTAATTGCAAAGAACTACCTGGGCAAATAATAGTATCATTACCGGCATCAACATTGGGTAAAGGGCGCACCGTAACATTTTTTGTTCCATTAGCTGTACCACAGGAGTTAACTGCATTTAAATATACAGGTATAGTACCAACTGTTGGAAAATAAACATTGGTAAAATTGTTTAATGTATCTATGATTTGGCCATTAGGGCTGTTCCAATAATAATAGGTGTTGTTTTGCAATATACCATTGAAAGTGGCTGTATCGCCAACGCATACTTGTCCTGGACCCGAAACAGTTACTGCTGGTGGTCCTATCACTGTAATTCTTGCAGTATCAGAGCCTGGACCAACACATCCATAATTAGTTTCAACTACACTCATGGCAAATGGTCCTGTTTGGTTAAACAAAACACCAGTAAATTGATCAGTACTCCAATTAGTTTGAGTATTTAAAGTCCACACATAATCTGAACTACTGTTGTATGGCAACATCGTAAAATAAATGGCACTACCTAAACAAATCGTTGAATCAGTTACAGGTTCAAAACCTGTGAAGTTGGTGGGGTTGTATCCAAATACACCCAAAGGCACATCAGCAGGTGCACCAATAATCACCCGAACGAGCGTGCCTAAATTGTTCCACATATTAGAGCTATTTGTTGCTACAATTCTGGCATAATATAAACCTGGTTGAAGACCTAAGGCCAACAAGCCAGTAAGGTCAGGAATATTGATTGGCATAATGGTATCACCAGTGGCATTTATTGAACCAATACCACCCGTGTTTACCACAGCAAAACTCATACTGCTTAAAAGCTGCATCTGAAATAAATTATTTGATGCATAAACTGCTGTCGAGTCAAATTGATTGATATCAACTGTAGCTGTGGTGTCATAGCCTGTAGTAGTGGTGATACATGCACTAATATCTTGTTGGTCATTTGTCTCAATATCACAATTTCGAATACAAAATGGACCATACAAACTTCCAGTTGCTGAAGGGTTTATGGAGATCACACGTATATAATAATTGCAACCTGGTGGTATAGGATGAAACAAAGGATTCAACAAACCTGATACTGTGCCTGGTAAAGAACCCAACGCTGGATCATAAGTTTGAGAGTTGGGAAAAGTACCCAACACATTTGGATTAATAGGAAAGTTACCTGCCGAATCTGATAGCTGCGCTACATAAGTATTATTGGTATAAACGCCAGTTGAAAAAAATGGCACATCAATAACACTTCCCACACATATGGTATCTGTGGGAACACTCACCATAATCGGCTCCAAAGTAGTAATGGTATTCGGACATAAAAGCACTTCAAAACAAAGACTTATTGTGCTTATTACAGCTGGCGTTACATCAATTCTTACAATCCTTATTTTATAACAATTTCCCGGAGGGGTATTCGCTGGTATATTTAAAAATAAAGCCTGGTTGATGTTGAGGTTGTTTAATTGATAAATCCCTAAATTGGTTGGATTGTTGAAATTGCCTGCAGCATTGCTCAATTCTACTTGATAAAAACCCTGACCGCACAGAGGATTTGACAAGGTGAAGAAGGTAAGAAAATTAAAATTCTGACAAACAGGAACCATTTGTAAAGTATCTATCGTGATTCCTACATAACTCACATCAAAATTTCCTACTACACGTATATCATCAATAGCAAATGAAGGAGTGGGAGCGGAGTTGCCAGCATTGTTGGTCCATCTAAATCCAATCCTCACATTACTTTGATTATCAAAAATCGGGTCTATGAGTTCCGTGTATTTCCATTTGTAAGTATTGGAGTATGTTGCACCTGGAAAAGCTGTCCAAGGGCCATTATTGATGCTGTAATAAACCTCGCCATAGGCATTGTTACTATCGCCCATACACAAATAATAGTAGGCCACAGTTACACCACTATAACCAAGTGTACAAAAGTCGTCTATCACAGTAAACCTGTCACTAGCGCTTTGCGGATCATAATTAGCATTGGCTATACTGTTATTCACTGCTGAAACCGAATCATGAATATGTAAATATTTACCGTTCGGAAAAGTTATTAATCCTCCAAAGGTACTATCTTGTGAAATAGTGTTCGGATAAATTCCTCCTCCGTTATATTGATTGTTTACAATCCATTGATTAGGGCCCGTATTGCTTGCAAGGCCTGTATCATTAAGTGTGGCAATATTAACTGCACCTTCAAAATCTTCGGTGCTAATTAATGCGTTTTGGGCCATTGAAAACTTTAAAAGCCCAAAGCAAAAAACTGCAACAAATAGTAAGTATCTTTTTATCATAGGTTCAATTTTAAAATGATCATTGAAACACTAAAAGTATTAAGAGAATTTAACAAATCCAAATTCTTTTACGTAATTATTAATAAAACCTTGAAATTAAAAATTTGTTACTGAAAAATACAACAATCAAAAACTTAATAGTATATTTGCTTGAATACTTGCGCTTTGCATAAAAAAATACCTTTAATATTACTTTTATTTTTAAGCTTTGCCTATAAGGCCAATGCCACGCATTTAATGGGTGGTGAAATCACATGGGTTTGCCTGGGTAATGGGAATTACCAATTTCAAATGAAGGTTTACCGCGATTGCCTTACTGCAGTTTATATTACCAATGCTGGTCCTATATCACTTTCAGTGCATAATCATCCTTCCGTTACAAGTATTCCTATGAATATTGTTGACTCCACTGATATTTCGCCTCAATGCAATGGTTCAGGACCAACATATAATTGTGCTTCGCCAAACGGAAATACAGCCGTTAAAGAGTATATTTTAAAATCAAACAACGTTAATTTGCCTGGTGTACCTCCACCTCAAGGATGGGTTTTTTCCTGGAGCAATTGCTGCAGAAACGCCTCAATAACAAATTTATCATTGAGTTTTGCTGGCCCGGGAAATCCAACCAATGGCTTTACACTTCGTGCAAAAATGTTTGCCTACAACGGTCAAAGCGCTGCACCTTGTTTTGATTCCTCACCCATTTTTCAAGAAAGACCAAGCATCATTATTTGTGCGGGTACACCGTATACTTATAATCCCAATGCATACGATCCAGATTTAGATTCTGTAAGTTATGAATTTGATAAACCATTAGATTACCTGCCCCCGGGAAATGCTTTTACAGCAACTAATCCTCCGGCAATACCTTTTGAAATAGGTTACAGCCTTGCCAATCCTTTTCCCGGACCTGCTCAAAATGTTAATAATTTGCCTGTTACTTTAAATAG
>JBILPB010000141.1:0-8502 GCA_044374175.1 Bacteroidia bacterium
AAGTAAAGAATCCACCGTAGATAATTGTGCTCTTGTAGAATTGGTGTAAGTAAGACCAATATCTTCATACCATTTATTGGTGCCTACTTGTACTCTTCTTTTAAAAGGATAAAAACGATTTACCGCATAGGTCAGTTCCGGAGCGCTAATGTCAAATTTACGTGTGGCTGTATTTTGCGATTGGCGTGCACTTAATGTTAAATTACTTTTTGCAAATGTTTTATTGTATTGAATCGAAGATTGAAAAGTATTGGCCAATATATCTCCTGTATTGGTGGCATTTAATTGATTATAGCTGCTGGTTCCAAAATTAACATCAGCACTAAAGCGACTACTAGGATTAGCCTTAGGGTCCTGCGCATGATTCCATCTTACAAAGAAATCTTTACGTTTTTGAAAATTTGGAAAACCTTCTTCCCCTAATTTAAATACAGCATAACTTAAATTGATGTTACCATTGAACTTATACTTTTGTGCATACTGGCTCTCGGTGCGCAATGCCCAGCTGCCGCGTGTGTATATATCGCCACGCAACATCACATCAAAATGTTCATTTACGCCTAAATAATAGCCACCATCTTTTAAGAAGAAACCATAATTATCGGCTTGACCATAAGTTGGTAATAATATTCCGTTGGCCTGACCTTTTCTATTGGGGAAGAAGCCGAAAGGCAGCGCTAGGGGAGTTGGCACATCGGCCACCACCAAATTTGCAGGTCCTGTAACAATTTTATCATCAGGAATTACTTTCAATTTACTTAAAGCAAAATAATAATGAGGATGCTCTAAGTTACAAGTGGTGTAGCTTCCATGTTGCATATAGGTAACATCAGTGCTGTCTTTTTTTACACTTTCGCCTCTTAAATAACTTTCACCATCAACGGTGGTAACCTCTTTAATTTTTCCTTTTTTAGTTTTTGTATTATAAATAATGTGCTTCGATTTAAAGTTTTGAGAACCATCGCTAAAGTCAGGATTGTCAATCTTTTTTCCTGTGGAGTCAGGCACACCTTGTGCTTCTACTAAATTTTTTTGCTGATCGATGGATATTTCACCAGCCTTTAAATTCACATCGCCATAATAAACCTCTGCCTTGCCATAAAGAAAAACTAATTGGCTATCCACCACAAAAATAATACTGTCTAAGGCTTGATATTTTACCTTTTCGTCAATCGCATTTTTGGAAATCTTAACGGTGTCAACCTTTACAATGGCTGGTTTTAAAGTATCTTCTTTGCCTGTCTTATTTGTTAAAGAATCAAGCTGCCAAACCAATGTATTGATTGAAGACTTGCTCTTTGCAAAAGAGCAAAATATAAGCAACATCACCAAGGATGTGGCAAGAAATATATATTTCGTACTTAGCTTAATATGTGGTGCATTAAAATTAAGCTACAAATCTAAATAAATAGCCTTAAGAACAGATGTCCTTAAGGCTAATTTAAACTATTTTAAACTAATTTCTGAAAGTAAAGCCTATTCTTTTACAATTTTAACAGTTGAAACAGTACCTTCCACATTGGTTTTCAATAAATAAAGCCCTTTGCTTAAGCTACTTAAATCAACTTTGGTAGTTTGCTGAGTAATGCTTTGATCCATCATTTTTTGACCAGCAATGTTGTATATCTCTAAATAGGATATTGCATTGCTTTTTAAGTTATTAATGCTAATAAATAATTCTTCTTTAGCAGGATTTGGATACACACTTAAATTTGCATTTACTGCTTGCGGCAAGGTAGACGTTAATAAATTGATGGTATTGATGGCTGTATTGGTGATAATTGGTGCATTAAAATCAAAATAGATATAGGCAGTATTTTCTATTACAGTTCCTAAGTTTAAATTACTTTCTAATTTTGCCTTAAAAGTTACAAAACCGTGACTGGCAGGTTCATTGCTGAAACTATCTGCTAGGTTAATATTATTAAAACTAAATTTCATCACACCAGGTGCAAGCCATGCAGGTGTCATAGTGTGGCTTCTACCTATTATCTCTATACTTTCTGGAATAACATTTACATCCAAAGTATCAATAATATAAATATTGATGGCTGCTGCATTTCCTGTATTTTGAAAATGAACGGTGTATATTAATTCAGTTGTTGAAGGTGGAATAATTCCAGCAGCACCAACACCTTTTGGCATTACTTCTTTAATGTTTGGATCATAAGAATTAACCACCGGATAACAAACTGAATATTGATTATTTGAAGGATTGATATCGGCACCTGGTACATTTGCACTTACAGCAAAACATAGTGTATCACCAATATTTACTGTAGTATCAGGTGTTAAGTGCAATCCTGCAGTTAAACTATTCCAGAAACCATTATTACTTAAATTACTGATGGGGCCATAATTCCAAGTTAAAGTATCGCCATTAATACTTGTCGGTGGCAAACTACTCAAGGCAGGATTGTATGTTACACGATTATCTAAAATTAATTGGAATGAACCAGAAACAGTATCACAACCCAAATTACTTACATGCGGATATAACATAAAAGGAATACCCGGACGAACAGGACCAGCTGCACCAACATAGGCAGCTACATCAATATTTGAAGTACATTGTAATGCAAAATCAAGATTTGTTTGTGGAAATGTATTAAATGCGTATATTCCAGGAGTACAGCCATTTGGGTAAGCAAAAGGAAGCATTGCATTACTATAGGTAACAACGCAATTAGTTAAAAAGGATTCTTGCACACCAGCTGTGTACTGTCCAGTAAGTGCCATATTATTATCAAAAACTGTTTGTTGTCCATTATACATATAATTAGTATTGTATTGCGGCCAAATTTGCACTTGATAATTTATAAATGTGCCGTCTGTAACATCAAAAACACAATTATTATTATAATCAGCATAAGTTGTGCCACTTACTGTTCCATAGGAACATGGATCGTTTACAAAAGTGGAACCCATGCCATTGGCTTGGACAATTGAATCGCTGCCATTTTTTAAATTATACGGCCAAGTTGAAATGTTAACCGGTCCAGGGCCTGTCATTCCATAATCTTCAATAATTGGAAATGGTGTAGGAAAACCCATAGGGCTAAAAAACTGTAAGGGAACGCTAATCATCCATGGATTCATACCCGATGAATTTATTTCCGTTGAAATAAGATAATTGGTTAGGCCATCCTTAACTAAAAAAGTATCGCCTAAAAATGAATTTGAAACAGTAATTAAAAGTTGTGAAGACATAGAAGCAAAGGTAGCGCAACTTGATGAGTCATGAAAGACCTGTATCTGAAAATCTGCAACAATGTCACCTTGCTGGTATGTCTGTGCAAATCCTATTTTTGCTGTAAATATTAATGCAAGCAGTAATAGTTTTTTCATAGGTGTATTTATTTTATTTAATGAGTTTGTTAAATATACGTTTTGCAATTGTAATATGTTAGGCAATGCGTTATTTATTTTGATTATCAAATGCATTTACTCTAGCAGCAAATCATCCGTATCTAAATTCAACAACTTCACCTCTTGCACCGCACTACCCGCAATTCCTCTAATAGAACCATACATATCAATGGTATTTTGGGTTACTTTTTCAATTTGTTTTTCGCGTTGTTTCCACATTCTTGCAAAGGCATTTTTTTCTTTTTCTAAGTCGGCTTTCATGGTCGTAAAACCTTCTACAATGGCTTCTACTTGTAATCTAAAGGCATTGCTCGTTAAATAATCGTACAACATGTGCATTTTATCACCTTTATTTTCTTGCGATGATAAAGCATTGCTTAACTGAATAATAGATTCACGCAACACACCGCTCAAGCCTTTAAACTCTTCGAAAGTACAAATCCAGATGCCCTCTTTTAAACCCATACGTTCCATTCCTGCTGGCATGGCTTCGGTTACCAATACGCCAATATTGGCATTTCTTTCGCGAATATCAGTTTTAAATTTTTCTAACCAGGTAGCCGAGAAGTCTTTGGTACGCTTGCTTTCGTAATATATAGTGCCACAATTTTGTTGATTGCGTGTATTAACAATTTGCACACAGTCGCCACCACGCGCGCCTTTCTTTATTTCATCAATGGTATCTAAAGGAAATTTTGTTCTCAACCATTCTTCAATGGCCAACTCTTGCACTTCGCCTTGCAACTGCATGGAACCTTGTTCCTGCTTGCGTTTCATTTCTTCGGTCAAGCGCTTCTGATCCTCTAACTGCTTCATCAACTCTTTAAAACGCAATTCATTTTTATCTTCTTCGGCTTTGCGAATCTTTTCTTTCTCTTCCGTAATCTGAAGGTTCAAACGCTTAGCCGCATCGGCTTCTACCTGCGTTTTAATTTCATCTTTTTCGCGCTTCAGTTTTTCTATTTCGGCTTTGGTTTTATTCAGTTCTTGCAATTGCAGACTTTTATCCTTGAGTTCTTGTTGCAACAAATTAAATTGCTCCTTTTGCTCATCGCCTAATTTTACCTTTAATTTTTCTTCAATGGCTTTGCGTTCTTCCTTCAGTTTTGTTTCTAAACGCTCAGTAAAAAGTTCATTCTCGTTTTGTTTCTTTTTTTCAAAATCTTCTTTTTCCTTATTAAGCTTAGCTTGTTGAAGATCGTATTTTTTCTTTTCTTCGGCCAAAGCCGATTGATATTTTAATTTTATTTGTTCCTCAACCTGATGTTTTAGGATGTCTTGAACATCAATAACAGCGTTGCAATTAGGACAATTTATTTGATTAGTTTGTTGCATATTTTAAAATAAAGTAAGCGCAAATTATTTTATTCAAAAGTAGGAAAAATTTCGTTCAAAATTTAGGGTTTGCAATTGTCGATTTACGTCTCGAGAAATCGGGATACAATTTACTTCCTATCGCTATTAAAATGACGATGGAGAAATCGTGATTTATTTATTAACTTGTTTTGCCCTAGCTGTTTTTATTTTGCTCATGCATTGTGGTGTATTCAAAATTCAACACTGAAAAATTGAATAATCAAATCAAAATTCAAGTAAATACATTATCTGAAATTATTAGTAATATCTTAAATATTTTAAATTATTAAAAAATAACAAGCATTTTAAACGATAACTGCAAATAAATTAAGTCTACTTAAATAAACCCAGTCCCGCTTGCTCGTAACGATAATCGTAAATCGACAATCATAAATCGTAAATTCTTAAGGTTATTTCCCAAATCGTTTCACCAACAAATAAGCTACAAACGCTAAGATTCCTAGCGGCCAAAACTTTGCAAAAAACAAGAGCACTGTTTCTAATATGCTCCATCCAAATCTTAAGGAATGCCATAATTTAACAGCCAATGAAGGCTCATATTTACCCAAATTTTTATCATTAATTATCAGGCTTCTTTTTATATCGGTATGTTGATACAACTCAATATTTACAGTACTGTATTCAATTTTATCGCGCAAAGCTAAATTCTCAATTCGTGCTGCATCAGCTGCAGATTCACGCTCATAAATACTTTCCTCCACTGTGTTTATGTCATTCAGTTTTCCTCTTTGTTGCAACACAGCCTGTGTTAATCGTTCTGCGCTATTGTTGTTTCTTAAATTCGACAAACGGTTAGCCTTCATTTGCAATGCCACATCATCGGCTTTAATTATCCTATAATCTAAAAACGCTACTAAGTTGGCCATGCTTTTTAAAGCTGTATCTAATTGGGTATTTGGCACACGAATTACCATTGAATTTACAATATTAAATTTTGTTGTTTCAAGTAAAGAGTCATTACCAACAGGCGTTTCAAGCACTTCATTTACTATGCTGTGCAAATTAGTGTAAGTCACAAAACCATTTTGTTGTGCAATAATTCTTTCAATACTATAAGTAGCATCTATTACATTTTTTACCTTAAATTTTAAATCAGCAGTGCGCACAAACTGATGTGTAGTATCTTTTTTGTTTAACACAGCAGCGCTCGAACTTAAGGTGCTTTTAATGCTTGTTTCTTTATTAGATTCCTCCAGTTTTACAATGCTATTATTACCATTAGCGTAGCTTTCATACGATGGTGATTGTTCTGTTGCTGCACTCTTTTCCCCATAATCGGAGCGCGATTTGCTACAAGAAATAACGAATAAGCCTAAGGCAAAAGCCCAAAAAAATGATGAAGATTTCATAATGTTTAAGATTTAGGTGAGACAACTAATTGATGCTCTTTATCACCTAAATCCATAAATAGTAACTCTTAATGAAAGTTAAATATTTTAAATTATTAATTTGGGCGTTCCCCCTCCGTACCGAAGGATCGGTAGGAGGGGGCGCGCTTTTCACTGCAACCTTTTTGCTCCCGAAGTTTCGGGATACAAAAAGGGTTTCCGCTTCAATCACTAACGCAAGATGGCATTTCAATGTTATTGCAAAACTTGGTAATAAGGGTTTTTTTGAGCAGGTAAAAGCTGTTTCAATTACAGTGAATGGAAGTGCTCCCATAGCTTGTTGGTGAAAAGAACACCAACAAGGAGTAAATCATAGGCGCGCTGCTCCAAAAGCTTGTTGGTGAAAAGAACACCAACAAGGAGTATATGATTCAATTACAGTGAATGGAAGCGCTCCCATAGCTTGTTGGTGAAAAGAACACCAACAAGGAGTATAGGATTATATTAAAATATAGATAAATTCTTGTTAACTGCTGGTGTGCTACTTTCTTTTATGTATCGTTGTCATTTGAAATATGTTATCAAAAATAGGATACTTAAATAGAACCAAAGTAACGAAAATATAAGGTGCATAAATGTTTCAAACTTCTTGCCTTTCCATAATTCAGTCGAATAACCAAAAAACTGAATGAATAGTCGTATCGTCCAGAATATACCAAGCCCTAACGATATTTTTTTTCCAAGATTTGTACCTATCAATTCGCTGGAAGATGTCACGCAAAGTAAACCCATTAGAAAAACTGTCAATGCAATGAAAAATGTATGTACAGTCATCATTTGTCTATTAATTAAACTCAAAGATTGAAGTTCTTTATTCCAGTTAAAATACTTAGGAAAGACAATGTGTATTAATGCTAAAGCCATCAATAAAAAACCAATAATTTTAAAATGTATTTCCATACTTAGTTGCAGGTAAAAATTGACATAAAGGGTGTAAACTTTTTTTCATTAAACGATGTAAATCCTGCTTCTTCAAATGCCTTCTTCCAAGTTGCTTTTGAGAAAAAATGTGTAAAGCCAATTGTAAATGCTAAAAAGTTGGGAAAATCCCTCAAATGCTCAACCATAATCACTTTACCGTTTGGCTTACAAACTCTGCGACATTCTTTTAAGAATTGTACTTTTTCATTGTGTAGGCGAATTTCATGAACGGCTGATAGCAAAAAGATATTATCCACTGAAGCATCATTTAAAGGAATTGAATTTGAATTTATTTGTTGCGTATTGGGATAAACCAAACTCACTTTTCTTGCGCGAATTATTGCAGGTTCAGTATGCTGTTTGGCGTTATAAAAGTCATACACTTGTAAATTAGATTGAGGCAAAATATTTTTTATGATAAAACTTGTTTCGTCAAAACCAGCATTGATGTTTACGTTGAAACTGTCTTTTGTATCTTCAATTTGCATTTTCTTTAACCAATCAAAATGATAAAAGCCAGAGAAATCGTAAACATAAGCAGAAACAAATAAGGGCATGGTTAATCCATAAATGAAAGCCAAAATTACAAACCAATATAAATCATGAGGCCAATGAAGAACAAATTTACTTGCAATTATTAAAGCCAAAGCTATAAATCCAAACACATAAAAGTGTCGGTTAAAACTTAAAATATTTAAAACCCCTTGAAGATTTCGTCTTTTTATTTCCATATTTCAATTTTACCTTTTTTCCAATAATAGGGAATATTTTTAATGATAAAAGCATTTGCTAATAATGGATTTTCAAATTTCAGCGTATTTAAAAAATCGAAATTGTAATCAATTACTTTTACAGGATTTGGTGTCCAGTTTTGTCTTACACCTTCAATGATGAGCACTTCTTTAGTTTCTTTGTTATAAGTAAACGTAAATGGCAAAGGTCCAGCAAATCTTCTTGCTTCCTTCCAATCTTTGAAAGGTGAAGGTTCAGGCAAAGAAATTGGTTCTTCCGTTTTGTCTATTGTAATTTTAAATTTTGATTTAATCGATGATATTTCTTTTGTATTTTGATTTTCAATCTGTTTTATGTCTGTTGTAGTGTAGTTATAATGCGTAAAAATGTTGCCGAAAAATTCCATTTTTGTTTTGTCTGTTTCTGATTTCAGAATATATAAACCACGTAAATTTTTACCTGCATTATTTGTGTAACGAACAAAAACGCGATAACCAATAAGAAAAAAATCGTTGCCCATAAATTTTGGAAATCCTTTTGGTCGTAAATCTTTTGTTTGAACCATTGCAATTGCTATAAAAGCCCATTTGTCTTGAAAAGTGTCGAGCTGTAAACAGGCTGGAATAAGCTGTTGCAATTCTTCTTTTGGAACAGCAAAAGTCAAAACAAGTGAACTTTCAAAATGCGCTTCAACTGCAAAAGGATGATCTTTTAA
>JBILPB010000025.1:0-27927 GCA_044374175.1 Bacteroidia bacterium
AGGATTTTTCTTCGTGTTTTATGAAGTATAATAAGAATATTTTTGTGTAAGATCTTTCTTTTTTTTATATAGGCCGGAGGCCTAAAGGTATAATCACTCGCAGGATGCGAGCGATGGCGGGGAGCCAGTTGAAATCTTAATTTCAAAAGAATATTTAATACGAATTTTCATCACCACCCTTCAATTTTTCAAAAATAACCTCAAGCTGCTTGTTGTTTTTAACTTCAAATTTATTTTTACTTATCAAATCTTGAATGTAATTGATTCGCTCTTCTGGCAAGGGATGCGTGCTTAAAATACTTGGTATTATATCATTCGATTCGGCTTTTAATCTTTCAAATAAATTGACCATGCCTTTAGGATCCAGGTTTTGTTCTTTCATTAAATTAAAACCACTTTCATCAGCTTCTTGCTCTAATGTTCTGGAATAATGTAATTGCCGCAATTGCTCGGTTTGACTGCCCAATAAACCTATTATAGACTCATCAAAACCGCCAAAAACAATTTGCAACATAGTAGCAAAACCTATGCTGTTAAAAGTGCTTTTAAGGGTGTGTTTTAATTTGATATGCGAAAATTCATGTGCTAACAAGCCAGCCAGTTCTTCTTCACTCTTCATTTTTTTGAGGATGCCATCATACACCACCATATAGCCACCTGGCAGGGCATAGGCATTTACTTCATCTTTATTTACATACAATATTTCGATGTTGTATTTGCTTTTAAAATGTAAACTGTCAAAGAAATTGTTGATTAATTTTGTTTGCGTAGCATCCCATTTTTCAGCAGCTTTTACCTGATCAAACATTACTTTCCCGAATTTTTTTTCATAGTCGGAAGGAAAATTTTCTACGGCCTTGTTTACCATCCATGGTAGCAGAAAAAAATAAGTTAACAATGCTAAACCTATAAATAGCGCACCAATCACCAGCATGAGTTTAATAAAGGTGGACTTACTATTTTTGAACAAGTTGGCCACCATGGGATAATCATAACATTGTACTTTAAATTCTTGTAAAAAATGTTCCTCCCTACAGGTTAAACTTTGGTAAGGATAATCACCAAAATTAATAACTACATTGCTTTTGTTGAAGGTGTGCATGCCTACAATTTCATTGACAGGAACAGCAGTCCATTGCCCTTGATTAGCACTTTTATAAGCAATGCTTGTTGCATTAATGGCAATATTTACTGGTATTCCAGCCATATTGGGCGCTGATTTGTATTCTCCAGGAAATTGATTACTATTGTTCATCATAGAAATAGGCTTCGAATGAACTGCAAATATGAGCAACTGTTTTGAAGTATATGCGTTAAAGAAAACAAAAATACCCAATGATTCATCTCGACAATATTAGTATCACTTCCAGTTTACACCAATTACCCATAATGGCCAGTGTTTCTTATTTAAAACAGGATACGCTTAAATCTGTCATCATTTTTTCGCATGGTTTTAAAGGCTTTAAAGATTGGGGGCATTTTCCATTAGCGGCCCGATGGTTTGCGGAACATGGATTGGCCTTTGTTCGTTTCAATTTTTCGCATAACGGCACCACACCTGAGCAACCAGAAGATTTTGCAAATTTAGACAACTTCGGAAAAAATAATTTTAGCATTGAATTACATGATTTAGGTGATGTAATTAATTGGGTTGAAACAAACGCTGCACAGCACGAATTTGATGTTGAAAACATTTATTTAATTGGCCACAGCAGGGGAGGAGGAATCAGTATTATTAAGGCCAGTGAAGATGCACGCATCAAAAAAATTGTGACCTGGGCTTCAGTGGCTGATTTTGAAAGCAGGTTAAAAGTGGAAGGTTTTGAAGAGTGGAAAAAGTCGGGAGTTGCTTATATACCTAATACGCGCACCAATCAACAAATGCCTTTGTACTTTCAGTTTTATGAAGATTTAGATAAAAACAGAGAACGTTTACTTATCAAAAAAGCAGCTAAAAAATTAAATAAACCTTTTTTGATAATTCATGGAACTGAAGATGATACGGTATCTATTAATGAAGCTAATGCGCTGCACCAGTGGGCTGCAGGCTCCAGGTTGTGTTTGCTTGAAAATGCCGACCATGCATTTAATGCCACGCATCCATACACAGCGCAGGAATTGAATGAACATATTTTGAAAAAGTTGAAGGTGAGTTTGGATTTTTTGGAGAATAATAATATTGATTGAAGTTTTTAACTTTGTTTTGGGAATAAAACTTAATTTTGCATTCCTAAAAAAACAAGATACCCATGTTTGAAAGTTTAAGTGATAAGTTTGACAGAGCGTTTAAGATATTAAAAGGTCACGGACAAATTACCGAGATTAATGTGGCCGAAACACTCAAAGAAGTGCGCAAGGCACTTTTAGATGCCGATGTTAATTTTAAAATAGCCAAACAGTTTACCGAAACCGTTAAAGAAAAAGCACTCGGAGCAAATGTGTTAACTGCTGTATCGCCAGGACAATTGATGGTGAAGATAGTGCATGATGAGTTGGCCTTATTGATGGGCGGCAGCATGCAGGAAATTAATTTGAAGAACAATCCTTCTATTATTTTAATGAGTGGTTTGCAAGGTTCAGGTAAAACAACTTTCTCTGGTAAATTAGCAAATTATTTAAAAAACAAAAAGGGAAAGAAACCTTTATTGGTGGCTTGTGATGTTTATCGTCCGGCTGCGATTAACCAGTTGCAGGTTTTAGGAGAACAATTAGGCATTCCTGTTTTTGCAGATATTGAAAGTAAAAATCCGGTTGACATTGCCACAAGAGCCATTAAGCAAGCCAAAGAAAATGGTAATACGGTGGTTATTATAGATACCGCAGGTCGTTTGGCCATAGACGAAGCGATGATGAATGAGATTGCTGCAGTAAAAAAAGCCATCAATCCAGATGAAATTTTGTTTGTAGTAGATTCCATGACAGGGCAGGATGCGGTTAATACGGCAAAAGCTTTTAATGATATTTTAAATTTTGATGGTGTAATATTAACCAAATTAGACGGTGATACCCGCGGTGGAGCAGCTTTATCTATAAGATATACCGTTGATAAGCCTATCAAATTTATTGGTACTGGCGAAAAAATGGAGGCCTTGGATGTTTTTTATCCAGAACGTATGGCCGACAGGATTTTGGGGATGGGCGATGTGGTGAGCCTTGTAGAGCGTGCACAAGAGCAGTTTAACGAAGAAGAAGCTAGAAAATTACAAAAGAAAATTGCGAAAAATCAATTCAACTTTAACGACTTTTTAGGCCAATTACATCAAATTAAAAAGATGGGTAATTTGAAGGATTTGGTGGGCATGATACCTGGTGTGGGCAAGGCATTGAAAGATGTTGATATTAATGATGATGCGTTTAAAGGCATTGAAGCCATCATTTATTCAATGACTCCGCAAGAAAGAGAAAACCCGGAAATTTTAAATGGCTCAAGAAGAAACCGTATTGCAAAAGGCAGCGGTACTAACATACAAGAGGTGAATAAATTAATTAAGCAATTTGACGACACCCGCAAGATGATGAAAATGATGGGTAACAAAGAGCAAATGGCAAAAATGATGAGGAGTATGCCTCAGCAGAGGAGATAGTCTATACACAGATTGATGCGTGCAAGGGACAGGAGCGGCATCCTTTTTTTTATGAGATGCTTACTTTTGAACTTGGTTTAAAAAAAGATAGAGCGGATGGCCCGGCCCTTCCATTTTTTTACTTCGTACAAATTGTGGAATTCAAAATATTATAAAAAATGGGAGGGATGCACCCAAATCCTTTACATTCTTGCTTTCCAAGCAATTTCTGTTACATTCATTTGATGCGCTATAAAACGAGCTAACACAAACAAATAATCGCTTAAACGATTTAAATATACAATCACCATTTCGTTCACATACTCGCTCTCGTGGAGGTGTATTACATTTCTTTCGGCTCTGCGGCAAACGCAACGTGCTAAGTGGCAATAACTAATGGTGGTGTGGCCTCCGGGTAATATAAAGTGGCGCATTTCGGGCAACACTTCATTCATTTTGTCGATTTGGTTTTCGAGCAATTCAATATCGCTTAGGTGCAAATCTGGAATTTTCATTTTGCTTTTTTCGGGATCGGAGGCCAAGCTAGAGCCAATGGTAAAGAGTCTGTCCTGAATTTCGCTTAATATAGTTTTGCTTTCTTGATCAATATCTTGGTCGTTAATTAAACCTATCCATGAGTTCAATTCATCAACCGTGCCATAAGATTCTATACGTATATGATGCTTGGGAACGCGCGTGCCACCTATTAAGGAGGTTTCTCCTTTATCGCCTGTTTTAGTGTAAATTTTCATTGTTGTAAAGTATAATGCGATATAACTCTTTAAAGTTGATAATGTTTAGTTTTTGCCAAAAGCCAGGCTATTTATTTTCCCGGATAGGTTGTTTTTTAAAGGGCGAAAAGTGATAATTAAAGCCTAGTCCAAAAGTAATGTAGCCATTGCTATTTCCAATATCTTCTTTATTGGTGGTGTTATTGATAACATCAAAATAATAAGGATAAGGATCAAAACTATAATCCTGATAATGATATCCTAAGTTAATTCCAAAGGATAAATTTTCATCGGTATAAAAACTGAGATAGCCATTGATGGCATATTCATTAAATTCTTGCCTAAGGCCTGGACGTATGATGATACTATCAGGAAGTAAACTTCTTGTAAAGCGACCCAATGATCTGTTGTAAGATGCTTCGATACCTAAAATAAATCTTTCGCCATTAAAATACTCGTACCCTAATGCAATATTGGGAGAAATAACATGGTGTTTAACTTCTAATACCGCTAAATTGAAGTTTTTACTGTTACCAGTTTTATTTTGCAAATAATGAAAACCTGCATTGGCATATAGCCCCGAAATGGTGTGAAAAGTAAAAGCGGAGTTAATGGCCATGACGCCCGAAAATGATTTTCTATAAGCCTTACTACCCGTAACGATTGGAATGGAGAAATCGCTTTTAATACTGTATTTGTAAACAGGAATTTGTGCCTTGGTTTCTTGTTTAAAAATAAATATAAGCAAGGAAGCAATGCAATAAAAAATTACTATTTGCTTCCTTGTCATGAAAGGTGAACGTAAAATTTATGAATTTATTTTATCAAAATCATCCATCAGTGCAGAGGTAATTCCTGTATTTGAATAACCGCCATCGTGATATAAGTTTTGCATGGTTACCATTTTAGTTAAATCGCTAAACATGGTGATGCAATAATCGGCACAGGCTTCGGCACTAGCGTTCCCAAGTGGTGATTGTTTATCAGCAAAATTGTAGAAAGAGTCGAACCCTTTGATACCAGTACCTGCAGTAGTTTTTGTAGGTGACTGTGAAATAGAATTGATTCTTACTTTATTTTTGATGCCATAATGGTAACCAAAGGTACGGCAAATAGATTCAAGCATGGCTTTGATATCGGCCATATCGGTGTAAAAAGGATAAGCTCTTTGCGCAGCAATATAAGTTAAAGCTACCACTGAGCCCCAGTCGTTGATGGCATCCATTTTATAAGCAACACTCAACATTTTGTGTAACGACATAGCACTTACATCAACACCTTTTGCGAAATACTCGTAATTAGATTCAGGGTAGGGCACATTTTTTCTGATGTTGACTGACATGCCAATGGAATGTAATACAAAATCAATTTTACCACCTAATATATCCATTGATTTGCCATACAAATTTTCTAAATCGGGAACAGAAGTAGCATCAGCAGGAACAATTTGAGCATTACATTTTTCGGCTAGTTTGTTTATTTCGCCCATGCGCATGGCTATTGGTGCGTTTGTTAAGGTAAAAATTGCACCTTGTTCGTGGGCTCTTTCGGCCACTTTCCAGGCTATGGAATTGCTGTCAAGCGCACCAGTAATAATTCCTCTTTTTCCTTTTAATAAATTATTGCTCATAGTTGATGTTGTTTTTCAGTGAATTTTCAAATGTAATAAGTTTTTTATTAATGCCTTATTATTTTTTGAATTGATATGGATGAAAAAGTGCTACGAGACAATAAAATAGGGCGTTTAAAGTAATAATTGCAATAAAAATATTTTATTGATCCAGCCACTTTTTAAAATCTGCCACTCTTTCTCTGCTTACAATGCAATCATCATTTAAAACAAGTTTGAGTTTAATTTTTAAGCGGCCGTTGAAATAGGTTTGTACCTGAATAATCTGCTCGATATTTAAAATCATTTTGCGGTTTATTCTAAAGAATTGCTCTTTGTTCAACACAGCTTCTAGTGCGTCCATCGTGTAATCTATGGGAAATCTTTTGCCTTCTTTTGTTACTAAAATTACAATGCCATCTTCTGCAATAAAATAGGCAATTTCCTCTGTTTTAATGCTGCTTAAATTTTCGCCCATTTTTACTATAAAACGTGTTTTTTGGGCTTTACTCATCATTTCAAATGCCATTTGTGCTTTGATATTATTGGCATTATTGATTGAAGCATGTTGCGTATTAAATTTGTTGATGGCAGTTTTTAAATCGCTTAATCCAATTGGTTTTAAAAGGTAGTCGACACTGTTTACCTTAAATGCTTTGATGGCGTATTCATCATAAGCTGTGGTAAAAATAACAGGCTGTAATACTTCTGTTTGCTGAAATATTTCGAAACTTAAGCCATCTGCTAAATGGATATCCAAAAATAAAAGATCGATAACTGGTTTTTCTTTTAAAAAATGGACTGTTGATTTTACAGAATCGAGCATATTGATGACTTCAATTTCGGGCGCTACTTTGTTGAGTAGTGTTTTTAAATGCACTGCCGATAAGGGCTCGTCCTCTACAATTAAGGCCTTCATGGCTTTTGCAATAATGGAATTTGAACGATAAAAAAATCATCACTTTTTTTTATGATCACAGGTTGCTCCGTATAATGATGATATCTTTTTTTGATGTTGTTTAAACCTAGTTTAGTGCCTGGTTCAACATCATGCCTTAATTGTAAATTATTAGTGATGATAAGGTAATTTTGAACTGAAGTATTTAGCTCAACATATAGAGGTTTTTCGTTCGATACTTCGTTGTGTTTGATGGTATTTTCCAGAATAATTTCAAGTGCCATGGGCGGCACTAAATAACTGTTGTAAGCTTTATCAACATTGATATTAAAGTTAATATTTTTTCCAAATCTAATACTCAATAAAAAGATATAAGATTGAATGAATTCCATTTCGGTACTCAATGTTACCAGTTCTTTATTATTGGAATCAATCACATAGCGATAAACTTTCGAAAACTGATTAATAAACTCCACTGCTTTATCCTGATCGATATAAACCAAAGAAGACAATACACTTAAATTATTGAATAAAAAATGGGGATTAATTTGTCCTTTGAGCACTTCTAATTGAGCTTCGAGACTTTCCTTTTTATATCTTTCTACTTCAACCAGAGAAAGCTTCCATTGATTAAAAAACTGATTGCCAAATTCTACTGTTAATAATAGGAGAGAGACTAAAGTTCCGATAATTAAAGATAGACTTAAAAACTTTTCTTTTGCAGGCTCAGGAACAGTGCAAACATAACGATTGTATTGCTCCATGGCAATATAAATAAGGCCAGCACTGTAGATGATGTTGGTGCTAACCTGAAAAGTTATTCTTAAGAACGGACTTTTTGTCCAAGGAAATTTTTTAGCAAATTGTTTGTCTAGCCATAAATTACCTTCCCAAATTAAGATGGTAATTACAATGGACAATGGTAAACTGTATTTGCCTCCTGGGTTATCCATATCGGTCAGTTGCACTGTATGTAATAACTCAGAAATGATTACACCTACAATAAACATGTAGGTGAATCGAGAGGTAAATATCTTTGTGATTACATTTTTCATTGCCAATGCAAATGTGCTTCTTTTTATAATGATATCAAATATTAGAAAGTAAATCTCACAAAAGGAATGGGTAATAATCCTGTTTGATACTGTGTTGAAATGGTATTATTAATGGCATTATAACCTTGTTGGAAAATATTTTTAGTATTCGAAATATTTTGAATATCAACACCCGTTTCCAAGGTACTTTTCTTATAATCTTTTTTGTAAGTCACTTTAAAATCTGTTCTAAAATATTCTTTCTGACGATTGGAGAAGGCATAGTTTTGGTTATAAACTCCTGTTCCTGCTAGTCTGGAAAGCTCTATGTCAAGTGGTGTTAAATACCTGCCACCAATCATTGTGCTTTTAATGTTGAAAGCCAGTGTTGTTCCTTTATTTCCTAATGTAAATTCTTTACCAGCCAACACATTACCCGCATATTTTGTATTGAAGGCTGTGTTTCTTTCCACCCCATCGCTTCCTTTGTACTTTGAGTCAAACACCGAAGCGGTAACTAAAAAATAAAAGCCTTTGTCTAAGTATCTTTCTAGCGTAAGTTCAGCGCCATAATTTGTTCCGCTCCCTTTATTCACCAAGTTCGTAACATCAGAAGGAGCAAAGCTTAATCCATCGTTTAGCGAAGAATAGGAAGAAGAATAAGAGTTTACAGGTACTTTACTCAACTGCTGATAATAGGTTTCTATTTTTACCTTCACCTTCTCTGTAATATTGATGTCGTAACCTAAAACATAATGTTCGCTTTTGGTAAAACCCATATCCTTGTTGGTTAATTCGATACCATTTTCTTTTGGCGTTTCAATAAAATAATTGTAAATATTTTGCATTTGGTGATGGATACCGTAGCCTGCTGTAATAGAAGAACGTCCGTTTAAAGCGTATTTTAAACCAGCGCGCGGTTCAACCACAAAGTCATTGGTATAACTAAAATGCTGTGCATGCGCCCCCACATTTACCGAAAATTTATTGCTAAAACGGTGCTTTAATTGTGCATAAGCTTGTGTTAAATAAGCATCTCCTTTTTGATTTACAAATTGTTTGGCAACGCCTTTGCTGATGGTTTCATTAAAGAAATCAAATTTCATTAGATCGGTATTTGCACCAGCATTCAAGGTGTTTTTACTATTAAATTTATGATTTATATTTAATACAGCCGAGTATTTTTGATTATTGAAATTGGCTGTTTGATATTTTATAGCAGGCTTCTCTGGATTAAAAATAGCAATACTATCACTCGTAAACTTTTGGTCAGATGCGCTGGCACCCAATGTAAATTTCATAAAAGTTTTTTCTCCCAAGTTGCGTTCATAGCTGCTTCCAATAATTCCTGTTTGATAGGTGGCATATTGATTTTGATCAATTCTACCATAAAAATCGGTTTCGGTAGTGTCTACATCGTTACCCAATAAATCCGCTTTGCTCAAGCCACCAAGGCCAAACACAGTAATTTTGCTGTTATTATTTTTTAATGGAAAACTCATTTTAAAGTTTACATCCTGATATTCGGGAACAGCATTGCCGGTGCCCACATTTAAGCCCAATGTTTTAAAAATACTTAATGTTGAATAACGATAATTAATCACATACGAAGCTTTTGATTTTTTAGAAAAAGGTCCTTCAGCACCTATTTCTGCGCCATTAAAACCCATTTGTGTCATCAGTTCACGTTTTTCGTTATTACCATCGCGCAAGCGTAAATCAAAAGCACCTGCAGTAGCGTTGCCATATTGCGCAGGAAAGGCGCTTGTCATAAAATCAGATTTATCTAAATTGTTATTGTTGAGCATACTCACAGGGCCGCCTGTACCTCCAAATGCCCCAAAGTGATTGGGATTTGGAATGTTGAGCCCTTCTAACTGCCATAACATCCCTGTTGGAGAATTTCCTCTTACTACAATGTCGTTTCTTGAATCATTTCCCGCAATAACACCAGCAAAATTAGCAGCCATACGTGATGGATCGCCTAAGCTACCGGCATATCTTTTTGTGTCATCTATATTAAATGAACGGGAGCTTACGGAGCTCATTTCGTTGTTAGTAACAGTTTTATCCTTTGTTCTATCATAAGTTACCGTTACTTCATTTAAACTGTTAATGCTTTCGGCTAGATTTACATTCAAAATAACTTCTTTCCCGGCTGTTACCACCAAATTAGGCATCAAAACAGGTTCATAACCTATAAATGTTATTTTAATTGTTTGACGACCAAGTGCCACATTGCTTAATTTAAAATTACCGTCCATATCTGTTGTTGTGGCATTATTCTTAGCACTATCAAGCAATAGTATGGTCACACCCGGAAGTGGTGATTTTGATGCTTCATCCAATATTTTACCTTTAATAGTTTGAGTTCCTTGACCCATACTTAGGTTTGCAAATATTGCTAAAAAAAAGAATAAGACTCTTTTAAAATTATGGCGTGCTTTTGCTGTTAGGAAGGGCATTTTAGTTAAATTCATTGCTGTTGTTTTTGTTGATTTAGATTTCATAGGTCTTTAATTTTGATGCAATATTACTGTTGGTTACACATTATAAAAAGCAAAATATCTTAATCAGCTGTTTCTATTTAATGAATTGTAGATTTTAAAGGTTAAATTGTAATCGCACAAATATTGAATGAGCATAAATAATAAATAAAACCTATTTTTGCCTTATTGATTTTCTAATTTGCGATTATGAAAAAAGGTTTTCTGATGATATTGATATTGCTGGTTATTTGCTTTAGGCAAGCAATGGCACAATATAAGGTAGTAATAACAAATTTAAATACTAAAGATGAGTATGAACTTAAACTTAAAGAGGAGTTTTACTTTGGTACATTTAAAACTGATGAAGTAATCAAAGGCTTGATGGATGGATATGACATGGAAGGAAAGACGATAAGTATAAACAATAAGTTATATCCCATTAATGAAATTGCTTGGATTGATTTTAAAGGACATTGTCCAAAAAAGAACACTTCTAAAATAGCTAAAATATTATTGTATTTTGGTGGCAGTATGCTGGGGTTTGGTGTTTACGAATATCTTGAAGCCAATGATGATAAAACAGCATTAATTACAGCTTCAGCAGGCGCTGCATGTATTGTTGGTGCACTTGCTTTTTGGGTACTTCCTAAACAACCTCGTTTTGATTTTACCACAAAACATTTGTTAGAATTGGTGCAAACCGAGCCAGCAAAGTAGGTACACCATGATTAAGTTTGTTCACACTTTTTAAATTAAAAAATCAATGCGTTTAAAATGATTGTTTTTTTAATTGGCTTTATGGGTTGTGGTAAAACCACCACGGGTAAAAAACTAGCGAAAAAGTTAGGGTACAACTTTATTGATTTAGATCAAGAAATTGAAAAACAGGAACAAGTTTCAATTGATGAAATTTTTGAATCAAAAGGAGAATCTTATTTCAGAAACTTAGAACATCAAAAACTATTAACGTTTCTACAATCAAAAAATTTGGTAATATCATGTGGTGGCGGAACACCGTGTTTTAATAACAACATGGATTTGATGAATAAAAGTGGATACACCATTTATATTCAGATGAATGCAGAAGCCTTATTCATTCGTTTAAAACAAGCTAAAACCCCAAGGCCTTTACTTAAAAATTTGAATGAAGAAGATTTAAAAACTTACATCAACCATAAGTTAAAAGAAAGAGAGCAGTTTTATTTATCATCAGCCTTAATTATTGATGGAATAAAATTAGATATGAAAGGTTTAACCGAAAATGTGATAAAAAAGCAAAGTTTATTCTCATAAAAAAAGGCTGTACTCTCTCGAATACAGCCTTTTTTAGTAAGATGAAACAAATTACTTGATCATCATTGTTTTAGTTAATGCATTTCCTTTAGCATCAATTAAACGGTATACATATTTACCTGAAGCAAAATTTGTAGTTGAAAGGTCCAATCTGTTTGTTCCTTTAGCAATTTGCTTGCTTAAGATAAGCTTACCAGTAATATCAACCAATTCAAAATTCATATTTTGATCAATATTTTCTAACGGAATGCTGGTTAAACCTGAACTAGGATTAGGAAAATTTTGTCCCATACCAGAAAGTATGTTACCTATTTCATCAATAGAAGCAGTCCCTTGATATCCATAAAACCAATCGTGTGCTCTCTTTAAAATTTGATTAGAATTAGCTGAATCTAGCATTTCCATACCTGGTGCAATATAAACCATTTTATAGGCAGCTGTTTGCGCTCTAATACCACCAATACGTGCACTTGTGCCATATTTAAAAATGGTTTTTGCTAAAGTATCTGCAAGGCTAATTTGATCAGGGAAAAAGTAAGTACCACCATAATAATTATTGATCGTTGCTGTTGCCATATCAGGGAAAATGGCATCTGTAGTAACAGCATTGAGCGATGAATTGGTAGTTCCTCCATCAGTAACATAAGCGGCATGTAAATAATTGGTAAAGAAGTCAGTTTTAGCTGGTGTAATAAAGGTTGAATTGGCTGCATCGCTAATTTCCCAACCTAAATCCTGACCACTAATAAATAAATTTCCTCCAGCATCCATAAAGTCTTGCAAGGCAATAACAACATCATCTGTTAATCCAGGAAAAGTCCAACCTACATTATAATACACATTGTTAATTCCGGTAAAGGCCGAATTGGCAATAGCCTTTTGTAAAATAATATCATCAGAAGAAGCATAACCTTGGTTATTTGCAGCTACTAATCCATTAGTATATACAGCGCCCCAGTTAGCCGCGCTTCCAGCTGTAGTGCCATCACCAACATAACCAGAATTGTTAACAATTAAATCTGTAACACCAGAAATAACATACACTTTTTTCGACATCACTGGTGAATTAGGATTTGAAACTGAGCCAACCGTTAAGGTATAGGTAGCAATTCCTCTGGTTGCACCAGGTGTAACATTAATGGTAATATTTGAAGTACTTCCTGCATTGGATGTAATGGTTGCCGTGCTAGCATAGTTATTGGCATCAATACTAAAGTTTGAAGTCCAATCTGCTGGCGCATCATTGGTTAAAGTATAAATAAAATCTTCATTAGTACTTCCTGTATTTCCGCTTGTAAAAGTAAAAGAAGTGGCTGTTCCTGAAGCTATATTGCTTATTTCTGTATTAGGACTCGATAATGAATAATTAATCGCTGGATCGCCAACTGTACCTACATTTAGCACTTCTTTTGTTACCGTATTTTGTAAAAAAGATACTACTTTAATGTTAGCAGCAACCCATAAAGGATCAACATTATAGGTGTAGTTGAAAGTCACTGAACCTCCTGTTGCAGCAGGTGTAACGCTTTCTCCGGCAGTATTTGGATACATTTTTCTGAACACATTTGGAAAATGCGTTTCTCCATTATTTCCTGGAGCTGTTGTATAATCGCGTGGGTTTTCTACAACCGCAGTATATAATTTGTAAGTACCCGTTGGAATAGTTCCTACACTCTTTACAACTATTGTAACATCTCTTGTAGCTCCATTATCAACTTCACTAACTTCAATTTTAACTGGACTACCCATCGAAAACTGGGCATTTACATCGGCCTGTGTCATAACTGCAGGTGCACCTTGTTTGTAGTTGCCTTGTAAAACCACATCGGGCACTCCGGTAACATTATACAAAGTAACTCTATCTGCCACTTCTGTTGGGTTGGCCGCATTCATCTCATCAACACCTGGCCATGAGGTATGGTAAGCTATGTGTCTCACCGTTTGTAAATTAGCATTCAAAATATTGGCTTCGAAACCTGGATTTTGAGCAGCACATGGGCCACAGCTTGCTTGTGTAAAATGCTCAAAAAGCACAAATTTAGGCGCCTGAGCATAAGCACTTGAGGCAATAATTAAACTCGGTAATAGTAAATTTATTTTTTTCATTTTAAGTTTTTTTATGATAACCCAAATGTAATATATTTTTTCATTGAATGATGAAAAAAAAATTAAACCAAAAATTGATGATTTTAACTTAACTTTACCGATTAATTAATTTTTAGAATTTAATGGAAAGAAAAGAAAAGTCGGTTCGTAAAAAGTCAGAGGAAACTGAGGCTAAGCCTTTTAATAAAAACTTTTATGGAAAAAAAGTGGAGTCAACGGTGGGTGTAAATAAGAATAAAACCAGTAAGAAGTGGCAGCCTAATGACGATTTAAATGAACAAACAGGCACCAGTTTGTTTGAAACAAAAAAAAGAAATGAAGTAGGAAAAGGTTACGATAGTGCCTACAAAAAGGATAGCAAACCAGCTTTTAGCACAGGTTATAAAAAGAAAGAAACAAGTACAGAAGATAACCGAAAATCTGATTATAAAACTAAAGATAAACACAGTGCAGGCGAATTTGCTGAAAAATCTGACAAGAAATTTCCAAAGGAAGCTGCTACTTCGGGTAAAAAAAGAAGTTACAGCGAATATAAAAGTGCAAGAAATAATAATTCTAACCAAGAAGAAGGTCAAGAAACCAGCTATCCTAAAAAAAATCAAACAAACCGATTTGCTGATAAAGATAAAGCTGAGTATCAGGAAACATCTCCTTTTAAAAGAAAAAGTATTTTTGATAAAAAAGATGACAAGTCAAAACCTGCGTTCAAGAAAGACTATAAGCCTAAGTTTAAATCAGAAAGCAAAGGCCCTTCTAAACCAAGAGTAATAAAAGATCCGAATGATGATAGCATCCGTTTAAATAAATTTATTTCAAATGCTGGCATTTGCAGTAGGAGAGAAGCGGATGAATTAATTAAAGCTGGTGCTGTTACTGTAAATGGAAAAGTAATCACCGAAATGGGCTACAAAATCAAAAGAACAGATTTAGTAAACTATGGTGGCCAGGGGTTGAAGCCCGAAAGACAAGTATATATATTATTGAATAAACCTAAAGATTACATTACCACCTCCGAAGATCCGCAAGAGCGAAGAACTGTGCTTGAATTAATAAAAGGCGCATGCAAAGAAAGGGTGTATCCTGTGGGAAGGTTAGACCGAAATACCACAGGTTTATTATTGTTAACCAATGATGGAGAGCTTACCGATAAGATTACACATCCTTCTTTTAAACAAAAGAAAATTTATCATGTAGAACTCGATAGTCCGGTTAAAAAAGAACATTTGAAGGCTATTGAAGATGGATTAGAACTAGAGGATGGCTTGATTAAAGTTGATGAAATAAAATATGTAGAAGGATCTGACAGTAAAAAGGAAATAGGTATTACCCTCCATTCTGGCAGAAATCGTATTGTGCGTAGAATTTTTGAGCATTTTGATTACAAGGTAAAAAAATTAGACAGGGTTTATTTTGCTGGTCTCACAAAAAAGGATCTGGCAAGAGGAAGATGGCGCTTTTTAACGCCTATGGAAATTAATATGCTAAAAATGGTGCAATAATTATTGATGAAAATTCATTTTTGTATTAAATGGTACTTAAAATAGTTTTGTTTTATTTATGTAATTAATGTTATGGCTATAATTGGTTCAATATTATCTCGTGTTATTGAGTTAAGGAAAACGTTGCCTGCCGTGCCTGTCAGAAAAAATCCTTATAGAACACAAAAATCAAGTTTCAATAAATTGCTGAAAAAAGCCTCTAATACCGCTTTTGGCAAATTTTATAATTTCGAACGCATACTTGCTTCTGCCAATCCAATGCGGGAGTTTCAAAAAACAGTGCCCATTCACGATTACAATAAAATTTATCATGAATGGTGGCATCGTGCTTTAGAAAATGAAAATAATGTTTGTTGGCCCGGTGTAATTAAATATTTTGCCTTGAGTTCTGGCACTTCTGAAGCTGCCAGCAAGCACATTCCTGTTTCAAATGCGATGCTTCGTTCAATTAAAAGAACCAGCGTGATGCAAATGCTTTCGCTGGCTAAATATGAATTGCCCGAAGACCTGCTGCACAAAGGCTATCTCATGATTGGAGGAAGCACCGACTTAAATAATCATGGAACTTATTTTGAAGGTGATTTATCGGGCATTACCACTGGTAATATTCCTGTATGGTTTCAAAGCTTTTACAAACCTGGTAGAGAAATTGCCCATGAAAAGGATTGGAATGTAAAATTAGAGAAAATTGTAGAAAATGCTAAGGATTGGGATATTGGATTTATACTTGGTGTTCCTGCCTGGATACAGATTGTGATGGAAAAGGTTATTGAAAGATATAAACTTAAAAACATTCACGAAATATGGCCCAATCTGTCTATTTTTGTGCATGGTGGAGTGTCTTTTGAACCCTATAAAAATGGTTTCGAAAAGTTATTAGGAAAACCACTTATTTATATCGAAACATACCTTGCTTCTGAGGGTTTTTTGGCCTATCAAAACAGACCTGATACGCATGCCATGAAGCTGGTGTTGAATAATGGGATTTTCTTTGAGTTTGTGCCTTTTAATGATGATAATTTTACCCCTGATGGCAATCTTGTGGATGACCCTAAAGTGATGCTGATTGATGAAATTCAAGAAGGAAAAGATTATGCCATTTTAATCAGCACAAATGCTGGTGCTTGGCGTTATTTAATTGGTGATACCATTAAATTTACTTCAAAATCGAAATGCGAAATTGTAATAACAGGTCGCACCAAACACTTTATAAGCCTTTGTGGAGAGCATCTTAGTGTGGAGAATATGAACACTGCCGCAAAACATATCTCAGAAGAATTTAATATCGCCATCCCAGAATATACCGTTCATGGGGTGGAGCATGATAGTTTATTTGCACACCAATGGTATCTCGCATGCGATGACCATGTTGATGTAAACTTACTCAAAAGGGGAATCGACAATAAGTTAAAAGAAATTAATGATGATTATAAAACAGAGCGAAACCATGCGCTGAAAGAGGTGTTTATTGATGTTTTACCAATTAAAGTTTTTAATGATTGGATGGAAAGTAAAGGTAAATCAGGAGGTCAACATAAGTTTCCAAGAGTGATGAAAGGTCCACAACTTGAAGACTGGAAGAATTTTGTAGAAAAATCAAAGCTCAGCTTAAAGCAATCTTAAAATGATGATTGAAGCTTTCTTCCAAGGTATTGTTCCCGGTTTAATTTTAAGTGCAGCCATTGGTCCGGTTTTTTTTATGCTCGTTCAAACAAGCATTCAACGCGGTTTTAAACTGGCCATGATCATGGAATCTGGTATCATTATGAGCGATACTTTTTGCATTTTATGTGCCTATTTTGGATTGGCTTCCTTCTTTCAAAATCCAGTGCATAAAAATTTGATATTTACTGTGGGAAGTATCATTCTTGTAATATTTGGCGTTGTTATGTTCCTTTCTCATAAAAAAGTTAATTTTCAGGTGGATGATGAGTTAAAAAAGGGGGATAAAACCAAATTGTTTTGGAAGGGCTTTTTATTCAATATTTCAAATCCTTCGGTAGTCTTTTTCTGGATGGCATTTGTTGGGCTTTCTTTACCACAATATTCTGCCAACAGTATAGGAGCATTTGCTTACTTTTCGGGAACTATAATAACGGTGCTTAGCATTGATATTTTAAAAGCGTGGAGCGCTCATAAAATTAAAAAATACATGACACAAAAAGCAATGATTAATTTCAATAAAATTGCAGGATTGGGTATTGGTATTTTTGGTGTTTTTGTTTTTGTTAAAGAAATACTGCTTAAGTAATGTCAAATAATAGAGAAAATATAAAGTTATTTTTCGAAAAAGAACCCCGTCAAAAGTGGCTTTTGATAGGGTATTGCGTATTTATACTATTGTTTTTTGCCTTAAGGGTTTTAAGAAATAACCAGGAGTTTTTATTCTTTAGTGGCGTTATGGCAGCTTTGTATTATTTTTATAACAACACACTCTTTAGCTTTTCAATTTTAAAATATGTATATCTTACCATAGACTTGCTGCTTTGCGGTGTTTTTATTATGATTGGGAAAGAATCTTTATCAATGCTTTTTCCATTAACCACTTACCTGTTTTTATTTTTTGGCCGTATTTGCTTTATAAAAATCGCTAAAAGAGAACCTAAAATTGACATACTTTTGCAAAATAAAAGTGATAAGTTGTATACCTTATTCATTATGTTTTGCATTGTAAGCAGTTGGATAGCAATTCTTATCAAATTTATGGACAAACAAGTGGTTTAAATAATGATTAAATTATGAATGAATTACCAATAGAACGTATCAGGGTTACAAGAATTTCTGCCAAAGGTGGTTTTAATGAACAATTACCAGAAGAAACGTCTTTCCTTTTTTTAGAACAATTTTTCGATGCAAAGCACAATAAAATAAAAGAAATTATTTTAAGTGAGGAAGGCGATGAAGAACAAATCATCACCTACGATTACGATGATGAAGGTAATTTGATTTCAGAAAAGCATCATTTCTTATTTGATGAAATAGAAGAAAAAACAGATTTTAAGTATGAAAATGGTCTTTTGGTAAAGAAAGAAAAGGAATATAGTTATGGTAGTGTAGAAACAACGCTTTATACCTACAACAACCACCAATTACCCACCTCCATAAAAGTGATAGATGAAGATGGCGAAGAGGAAGAAAGCGAAGTTTTTGAGTACAATGGAAAAAATTTAATTTATTACTTAAAACAAAATGCGCTGATTGGAAAAGAATCCGAAGTCTGGTTTGTTTATGATGAAAATAACCGATTGGTAGAAGAAAAGAGATGGAATCATACTGATTTAAAAACATACATTTCCATATACGATTATGCCAATCACGAGGAGGAACCAAACATTAAAATTAAAAACGATAAAGGGGCAATCATTGAGGCGCATATCAAGGAATTTAACGAAAAAAAGCAGCTCGTTAAACATGAAATACAACAGGTTAATAATGGATTAAAAACCCTTGTAACCGCCTATGAATATAACGATTTAGATAAAATTACCTTTATTGAAACCATCAATCAAAGTGGTATAAAAGAAAGGACAGTTATCGCCACTTATAACGAACAAGGACTACTCACTTCAGAAATAAAATCAGAGTATGAAGTTGCAATTGGCAATATTAATACCTTTACATTAGCATATGAATACACTTTCCACCCATAAAACAATGATGAAAAAAATTACCATTCTAAGCTTTTACCTGGCATTTACAATTCAATTTATATTTGCCCAAAGAGGTAAAGACGGTTCACTCACTGTGAGTACCGCAAATCGCATTGTTAATGAATATGCTGTTTTAACGGCTAATGCAAATGTGGGCAACACTTCAATAACAGTTGATAATAATGGATTAAATTCAAATAGTCGTTTTGCTGGGGCACTTAGCCAGGGCGATTTAATAATGATTGTGCAAGTGCAGGGAGCAACCATTTTTGCCAATACATTTGTAGATAATGGGGTAACCTTTGGTTCTCCCAAAGACAGTTCATGGGGCGAAATATTAAATTATAACAATTGCGGTAACTACGAATTGGCTGAAGTTTTTGGCGTTTCGGGTTCAAATAATATTCAATTAAACTGTGCTTTGCAGTTTAACTATACGGCAGCTGGTAAGGTTCAAATTGTAAGAATGCCCCGTTATACAGCATTAACAGTAAATAATGCAGCTTCAATTGTATGCGATGCATGGAATGGAAGCAAAGGTGGTATTGTGGCCATAGAAGTTGATGGCACTACCACCATCAATGGTTCTATTGCTGCAACCGGCCGCGGTTTTAGAGGCGGGGCTGTTGATAATCAATCCATTTTTGGAAGCAATGATGTTGCGAGTACTTCAGCTCTTTACGGTGGCGAAAAGGGAGAGGGGATTATGGGCTATCAGGATGATTACAATGTTGCTGGCGGTCGCTATTGCAAAGGAGCTCCCGCCAATGGTGGTGGTGGTGGAAATATGCACAATGGTGGTGGCGGTGGTGGTGGCAATGGTGGCGATCCTTTAGCCTGGATTGCCGTTGGAAATCCTTCTACAGCCACTGCAAACTGGGCTAATGCCTGGAATTTAGAATGGCCGGGACTTGCCACAGCTACTTCATCCGGTGGCGGAAAAGGTGGTTATACAGCATCAGAAAACAATCAAAATGCTTTAACCGTAGGACCTAATGTGGCATCTTGGGGTGGCGATTTCCGAAATAAACAAGGTGGCTATGGTGGTAGACCATTAAACTACACTGCTAATAAAATATTTTTTGGAGGTGGCGGTGGCGCTGGCGATGGAAATGAAAATTACGCAGGCGCTGGTGGCGCTGCTGGAGGAATAATTTTTATGAACTGCTATGGTGCAATTTCGGGCACTGGTAGTATTATTAGTAACGGAAATAATGGGGTAAATGCCTTTGGAAATGCCCCTTTTACTGGCATCGCTGGTCAAGATGGTGCTGGTGGCGGTGGTGCTGGTGGAACTATTTTTATAAAAACTACTTCAACCATTGCTGGTGTTAGTTTAACCACTAATGGGGGCGAAGGTGGCGATCAGTTACTTACAAGAGGCGCTTTTGGCCCTACCATTGTTCAAGCGCAAGGCCCAGGTGGCGGTGGGAGTGGAGGTTATATCAACACCACAGTTGCTGCTGGATCAACCGCAAATGGAGGTATTTATGGTACTACCGATTCACCGAGTTTAAGCGAGTTTCCACCGAATGGCGCTACAACAGGCGGTAGTGGAACTATCACTAACAATTTACCAGCATTTGATATAATTGCAAATGGTGTAGCTATTTGTGCTGGAAATGCTGTTACTTTAACAGCTACTGTAACCGGAACCTTGCCAGTGGGCGCCACCATAACATGGTTTGATGCCCCATTTGGAGGCAATGTACTTGCTACAGGAAATTCTTATACGACTCCCGTTATAAATAGCAGTACCATATTTTACGTGGGTGTTTGCCCATCAACTTTTACTAAACCAGTAAATGTAAATACAACACCTGGGGTTACCGTTTCAAATGCAGGTCCTAACCAGCAAATTTGTTCAAACTCAACTACCTTAAGTGCTAATCTTGCCATTGTGGGTAATGGCACTTGGACATTAGTTTCGGGTGTAGGGAACATTGCCAATGCAAATGCCTTTAATTCAAGCGTTACAAACCTGGGCACTGGGGCTAATGTATTCCAATGGACCATCAGTAACCCTGGCTGTACTTCAACCCAATCACAGGTAACTATAACTGTAATTCCATTGCCTGTTGCTGATGCGGGGGGGGATCAACAATTATGTAGTAATAATACTGTTTTAACAGCTACCGGAACTGGAACGTGGTCCATAGCCAGTGGTACAGGCACTTTTAGTAGTCTCACCGATCCAACGGCAACTGTTACAAATTTGTCAGTAGGTGTTAACAGCTTTATTTGGACTGTTGCACCTCCGGGCTGTAGTCCTGTGCAAGATATTGTTGATATTACAGTGAGTTCTGCCGTATCAATTGCAGTTGCGGGCACTAATCAACAAATATGCAGCAATAGCACCACTTTTGATGCTACATTGCCAATTGTTGGCACTGGTACATGGACACTTCTTTCAGGAAATGGAACGGTTTCAAATGTAAACAGCAATGTATCTGCAGTGACTGGACTTGCTTTAGGCACCAATGTATTTCAATGGACAGTTAGTGCACCAGGATGTCCTTCTACGTCCGATCAGGTTTCTATAACAGTTGATGCAATTTTGCCTGCTGCAAATGCTGGAACAGATCAGTCAATATGCAGTACGAATGCCACCTTAGCTGCCAATGGCGCTCCACTTGGATTTACCGGAACCTGGTCTGTAACTGCAGGAGCACCTTCGTTCAGCAATATCAATAGCAATAATGCCAGTGTTTCTAATTTAACTGTTGGCGTAAATACTTTAATTTGGACATTAGAATATCCTTCTTGCCCTTCTGTTTCCGATACAATGTTGATTACTGTGGCCAATGCACCTTCTGTTGCTGATGCAGGAGCCGATCAGCAATTATGTAGTTCAAGTACAAGCCTAAATGCGTTATTGCCGCTAGTGGGCAATGGAACCTGGACATTAATATCAGGCACTGGGACAATCATAGACCCTAATAGTAATACTACCTTGGTTACTGGACTTGCTGTTGGTCCTGTTGTTTTAGAGTGGACAGTTTCAAACCCGGGATGTCCGTCTAATTCAGACCAAATAACCCTTTCAGTAAATTTAATAAATGATGTTGCCAATGCAGGAACAAGTAGCACCATTTGTGGCAGTAGCACCAACTTAAATGCCAATGCTGCCAGCGCAGGAATTACCGGAATCTGGACTTCATTACAAAGTGGCATATCATTTACGAATGCCAACGATCAAAACACAACAGTATCAAATTTGCAAAATGGCGCCAACACACTTATTTGGTCATTCACCAACAGCGTTGGTTGTCCACCTTCATCAGATACTATCATTGTGAATAGCGTTAGTAATCCTTCTTTAGCAAACGCAGGAACCGATAAAACGATATGTGCCGACAATGTTACCTTAAGTGCAGTGGCCCCTACAAGTGGTTCAGGCGATTGGGCTATTTTTTCCGGAATAGGCAATATCACCAATGCTTCTTCGGCAAACACCACTGCAAATGGGCTTTTGCCAGGTAATACAGTTTTTGTGTGGACTGTTTCAAATGCACCTTGCCCTGCCAATACTGATACCATTGTTATTACCGTATTTACAGCCCTTTCGCCAGCTGTGGCAGGTGCCGATGCTTCCATTTGTGATACTCAATATACGATGAATGCTACAGCTCCAACTTCAGGTACTGGCACATGGACCGTGTTAAGCGGTAGTGGTAACATTTCAAATGTAAATGCAGCCAACGCCACCATTAGTAATTTGGGAACAGGCACCAATACCTTTGTTTGGACGGTTGCCAATGGCACCTGCCCCGATTTAACAGATCAAATTAGTATTGTTGTTTCAGCCCCACCTTCCCCAGCTTCTGCAGGCGGTGATATGCAAACCTGTACGCAATTTACGCAATTATCTGCTGTTACACCTCAAGTGGGAACAGGCGTTTGGACGGTTACTCAAGGCAGTGCTTCCATTACCAATCCTAGCGACCCAAATACAAGTATTACCATTTTATCGCCAGGCGGTGCTACCTTTAGTTGGCAAGTATCAAATGGCAGTTGCCCTTCCAGTAGCGATGATTTAAATGTGGTATTATTAAATGGATCAGATGCTGCCAGTGCTGGCGAAGATGTTACCATTGCTGTTGGTGACAGCACCACCTTAAATGGTTTAGGTGGTACCATCAATGGATGGAATCCTCCAAGAGGCTTGAGTTGTATCGATTGTCCAAATCCTATTGCAAACCCGGATACCACCACTATGTATTATCTTTCGGTAACAGATATTAATGGCTGTACTTCTATCGATTCTGTATTGATTACTGTGGATGAAACTAAAGGTTGGTATCTGCCAAATGCCTTTACACCAGATGGAAATAGTGTTAATGATGTCCTTTATTTTTATGGTACTGGCGTAAAAGAATTTATCTTACAAGTGTATGACCGATGGGGCGCAAAAGTATTTGAAACGACTGATGCTAAAGTAGGATGGGATGGGAATTACAAAGGAAAAGCTGCCATAGCAGGTATTTATGCCTACCAACTCACCATTACTTTTAAATCTACCGAAGTGGAACAAGTAAAGGGAAATTTAACCCTAATCAGGAATTAGTTTTCATGTACCAAAAAGATACTATTGTTGCCCAAGCCACACCGCATGGACTTGGCGCCATTGCTGTGATAAGACTTTCGGGTGCACAAGCCATTGCTATTGCCAATGCATGCTTTTATAACAAAAAAAATCAACAGGTTTTAGCTGCAAAAAAAACACATACGCTCTCTTTTGGTAACATAAAAAATAAAGAAGAAGTTATTGATGAAGTGGTTGTTGGCCTCTATAAAGGTCCGCAATCATACACTGGCGAAGATATTGTAGAGATTTCATGTCATGGTTCACCTTATATACAAGAACAAATTATAAAGCTTTGTTTGAACTTAGGCGCCAGAATGGCCAATCCTGGGGAGTTTACTCTACGCGCGTTCTTAAATAAAAAGTTAGATCTTACACAAGCCGAAGCGGTGGCCGATTTAATAGCTTCTGACTCCGCAGCATCGCATAAATTAGCCATGCAACAAATGCGCGGTGGTTTTAGTAGCGATTTAAAATTATTGCGCCAACAACTCATAGATTTTGCGGCTTTAATTGAATTGGAATTAGATTTTTCTGAAGAAGATGTTGAGTTTGCCAACAGAACTCAATTTATAGCATTGATTGAAAAGATACAACACAAATTAGCTCCACTAATTGAATCCTTTAAACTTGGAAATGTAATTAAAAATGGCGTTCCTGTTGCTATTGCCGGCAAACCTAATGCAGGCAAATCTACTTTGTTAAATGCGCTATTAAATGAAGAACGTGCCATTGTAAGCGAAATTGCGGGCACCACCAGAGATACGATTGAAGAGGTTTTGAATATTGATGGCATTGCTTATCGTTTTATTGATACCGCGGGTTTGCGCGAAACAATGGATCAAATTGAGCAACAAGGGGTAGAAAGAAGTTATGATAAAATTAACAATGCAAGCATATTGCTTTATGTGGCCGATGGCGCCCAAATTAATAATAGCAATGATTTAGCAGCTGAACTTAGTACAGCCGAGCAATTTAAAATACCCTATTTATTGGTATTGAATAAGGTTGATTTAATAAGTAAAACGGTAATAGATGAAGCAGCGCAGTATGCTCAAATAATTTGTATTTCTGCAAAAAATGGCATAGGAATAGAACAGTTGAAGCTTGCCATTGCCAACATATTGGTGAATAAAAGTTTACAGCAATACTCCGAAATAGTAACAAATTTGCGCCATTACAAAGGTTTATCGAATGCATACAAAGCACTCAGCGATGTGCTCAATGGCATCAAAAATAATTTAAATACCGAGTTAGTGGCCTTTGATGTAAGAAGCGCCAACCAATACTTAGGTGAGCTGACTGGTGATATTACAAATGATGACATTTTAGGGTCTATTTTTACGAGGTTTTGTATCGGAAAGTAATCGCGTTTTAACCCAGCATAATTCACCATACTCCAACACAACTTTTTGACGTTAATTAACTGCTTTTCAACAGTTTATAAGGACGACTTGTTAGGAAGTATTATGTAAACTTTCCACAAAATAGGTGAATCTTTGTGACAGTTTTGTTACAATCAAAAAAAATTGTAACAGATTGTAACAGAATTTAAACCTAAAAATAATGAATGTAAAAATTAGAAAACGATTAACGAGCCCTGAAAAATCAAGTCTCAATCTTGAAATTACAAAGGATGGAAAAAGAACCACTGAATCACTCGGTTTATTCCTCTACAATTTGCCAAAAAACAAGTTAGAAACGATAGAGAACAAGAAAACAATGCAGTTAGTAGAACATCTGCGTGCTGAACGTTTAATCCAATTGCAGGATAAGCAATTTGGAACGCATCGCCAGGATAACAGCAAAGAAAATTTCTTGAAGTTTTATGAAGAGAAAATGCAGGATCGAATTGATTCAGCAGGAAATTATGGTAATTGGGATTCTGCACTCAAGCACCTAAAAAAATGCTATGGTGATGTTTTAACAATGGATGAAGTAACGATTGAAAACTGCGCGAAGTTTTATCAATACCTGAAAGATAAAGCAAGGACGAAAGGGGATAAGCCTTTATCACAAAATAGTCGTTATTCCTATTTGAATAAATTAAAAGCCTGTTTGAAAATTGCCTACAAAGAACGAAAGATAAACGAAAATGTATCTGAATTTATAAAGGGCTTTAAGCAAGGCGAAACTAACCGAGAGTATTTAACATTAGAAGAAATTCAAAAGTTGGTGGATACGGAGTGTATGTATCCGGTTTTGAAAAAAGCATTTCTTTTTGCTTGTTTAACAGGTATAAGATGGAGTGATTTACAACGATTAACTTGGATCAACTTGAGAACTTCCGAGAAACGAGGTCATGAGTTGTCTTTTCGTCAACAAAAAACTGGCGGTAAAGAGTACTTGCCAATAAGTGAACAAGCTTTAGAATTGCTTGGTGAAAGAGGCGCAGATGATCAGCGCATCTTTGTTGGATTAAAATATAGTGCTTACATAAATGTTGGTTTATATAAATGGATTGCTGATGCAGGTATTAAAAAGAAGATCACATTTCATTGTTCGAGACACAGTTTCTGCGTGTTACTTTTAGAAAATGGAACTGATATTTATACGGTGAGTAAAATGCTTGGACATCGGGAATTGAAAACAACTCAGATTTATGCCAAAATTGTGGACAGTAAAAAAGTAGAAGCAGCTAATTCAATCCCACTATTAAAATTGAAGTAAAAAAAATGATGATTAAATTACGAGTCTAAAACTTTTTTAGATACGAATTATATACACTTGAAAGTGCTGATATGACTGTGTATAATTGAATTAGATACACTTGGTGTATCTAATTCTTTTTCAGATTGTTTTCTCATTTGAATTATTTTTACTCAAACTTAAATTTAAAATGGATTTAAATCGACCACTTTATTCCTTATCAATCAAGGAGTTTTTGAGTCTTCAAAATGAAGCTCACGAACAAAAATTGTTAGACTTAGTTCAAAAAGTTGCAAATGATAACCGTTTGGAAAATCAAAAGGAAGAATCAGATACAATTCATTTGGCTGATGCTGCAAAGCTAACTGGCTTGAAGGAGAGATCAATCTATAGTAAGGTTTCTCGCCTTGAATTACCATCTATAAGCAGAGGTAGGCCACTTTTGTTTTCCCGTGCAGAACTTCAGCTATGGATGAAATTAGGCAGACCTACTATAGCCGAAATGGAACTTAAGAGAAGAAAGGGGGAGCTATAATGGAGTTTGAAAACCCAGACCCAAGAGGCGAATATACTCGTGAGTGTCCATACTGCCATGAAGTATTTACTGCTCAGCATATGAGCCGTCAATATTGCCCTGAGCAAAACGGCATAATCAACTATTGTAAAAACCGTTATAAAAGGATTGCAAAGTACGAGAAGTTGGAACAATCTAGCAATGAAGTAGAGGAGGAGCTTGAGACAACAATTTCATATAAGGAAGATGAACTCGAACTCATTGATGCGCTCGATGTAAAACAACAGATTTGCAATGTTGGCATAATGGCAGCCACTTTAGGTAATAGACAAACTATTAAACTGCCCAAGTATTTTTTAAAAGAGAAAGGAGCTGTTTACGAGACCTATGATGAGCAATTTCAATTGCCAGGCAGTGATCTTCAAGTATTAACTTACGGCCCTTACGCAATGGCATGGGGCTATGAAAACTTTATAATATTAACGCATAAAACACTTATACCATGGATTCAGTAATGCAAGCGCTCTTTGGAAAGATGCCAATATCTCAGTTACCATCTGTTCAAGCTGCTGTCAATAAAAAAAACAGCAATCAAACTATCCTTATCATGGGCGCAATAATTTTTGTTGGCGGCATTATTGCTTACAACATTTATAAGGAGAATCAGGAGCTGAAATTTAAGTTGAAAGCCTTTACAAATTAAATCACAATGTAGTTTTATAACCTTATCCAATCACTCTTCTTGCCAGTTCCAGTAATAATCAACTGCTGTATTGCCCTTGTCATTGCTACATAAAGCAACGATCTTTCCATGGTGTCAAATTCAACTTGTTGAACCTTATCCCATGTTTCATAAGCAACTGGACGTAATGGCAATGTTTTTGAATTTATTCCCGTTAGAAAAACAATTTTAAATTCAAGGCCTTTTACATTATGATAAGTTGTTAAATGAACTCCAGTAGTTTTTCCTGTTGATGTAGTTACATCATAATAAGGGATTTTAGAATTATGTAAATGCTTTTTAACATCGCTTAAAATGTTTTTAGTACGACAAGCAATACAAATATCATTGAAGGCAATATTCGAATTAGAACTTATAAAATCTTCTATTTTAGCTCTAATGAATTCAAACTCTTCTGACTCTTTATCAAAATTGATATATACAGGTTTTTCTCCGTGTGTTAATGATATGTAACCTTTTGAACTCTCACGTTCACCATCAAAGTTGTCATATTCTATTCCCTGAACGGTTGATAAAGCCAATCTTTTAATTTCCTCTGTCGTTCTGTAATTAACCTTTAGTTGCT
>JBILPB010000142.1:0-8334 GCA_044374175.1 Bacteroidia bacterium
TTATATTGTTTTTCATGAATGGGTAAATATAGCTGATGATTTAAAGAAAGATATTACTTTTAGTACCAAATTAAAATATGTTTTTATGCCACCAGGATGGAGTCATGATGGCAGTAGAAAAACTTCTAAGCAATTGAGGGAGGACTTGATGAAGCAAAAGCCTCATGCTGTTTCCTAGTGATAAATGATATAGGCTATAAAAGAAATATTGGATGGATGCAATTACACTGTAGTTTGTAAATTCAATACAGATAAAATTCGTAGTATTAATCTTGAAAAAATTGTAAAAAAATACGGAACAAACTGCGCTTCTATTTTTGATAAATGAAGAAGTGAAGCATATTTAAATAAAGTTCAACTTGATAGTTACGGCACAATCAACTGGAGCAATGAAATTAATTTTTTTCCCGATGTTTTATATGTAGTGAGCAATAAAGTTGAGACTTAATAGTTTATTTTATCGGTTTGCATGCCTGCGCTGGGTGCGGAACCTAAGTTACAATCTGCAACCTATTACACCACGAAGTAGCAGCGAAGCTAAATTTCTAAGAAAAATCTGAACTTTCAACTATACTCTGAACCAGCAGTTAGCACAAGCATGCTGTTAGGTTTATTGCCCCAAACAATCATTTATTTCTGCCCTACAAGTCTGGTTTTTTCGTCTGCCAATTGCTTTTTAATATATGCTTTCAATTCTTCAAAAGTCATATTTTCAGTTTCAGAACTTATTTTGTCCCGAATTTCTCTCATCATTTTCACAGCGTCAAACTGCTTTTCTTTTTTATTCGTTTCCATATTTTACAAGGTCTTTAGGGCTTCTTATTTCTATCATTGAATACCCAAGTCGTAAATTAACAGAATTGTAGCCCTTGATTCTATCAAGATTTACAATATGTTTAAAATTCCAACTAGCTAATACATCAACTTTATTTATGGTCGCTAATGCGATATGTCTGCAATCTTCCACACTGGTCTTTCCAACAACATTTTCACTTATATATTGGTCAGCTAACAAGATTGCTTCTTCTGTCAATTCAACCCTATGAAACCTGTCTGCAGAATACTTTAACAAATGTTCTTTCACATGCAAGGGTGCTTTTATTAATTCTAAGTCCAATAAATCTGAAACTACAAAAATAATTTCGTTACTTTCTAGTCGTTCAAATAACATCATCGTTGCCTCTTTGAACTCCTCGTCAAAGTAACCGCCAACTATTGATGTGTCTATGTATATGCTTTGTTTCATTATCTGTAACAAAGATAATAAAAAATAAATACGCTTTCAATACACACAAATTTCAGAGGGCATTAAACATAACTTTTTAATATACCTTTACTACTAATCCGAAAATTTATAACCAACACCTCTTACAGAAATAAAATGTTTTGGTTTGGAAGGATCACTTTCGAAATACTTTCTAAAAGCTAGGATAAAATTATCGATGGTTCGGCCGGTGGGGAAAGTTTCATAACCCCATACTTGTTCCAGTATTTCATCTCTCGACACCACTTGATTCTTCTTTTCTATCAATAGTTTTAACAATAAGGTTTCTTTCTTACTTAAGGATTCATTTTTGCCATCGGGTGTAACAAATTGGTAAGTGTCAAAATTGATATTTCTACCATTGATCATTACTGTGTTGATGTTAGTTGCACCTGCAATTTGCGGCTTGCGTTTTAGTAGAATTTCGATGCGCAACAGCAACTCTTCTAAATTAAATGGCTTTGATAAATAATCATCAGCGCCAGCTTTCAAGCCTTCTATGCGCTCAGAACCCATGCTGCGGGCCGAAAGAAATAAGATAAAAACATTTCTGTTTTCTTTTCGCATTTCACGGCAAACATCCAAGCCATTAATTTCGGGCAACATAATATCTAATACTACAATATCAAAACGGTTGGCCTTAAACAGTTGTAATGCCTCTTTTCCGTTCACAGCGCATTGAACATCATAACCTTCTAATTCAAGGTTAAGCGCAATGGTACTGCGCAAATTTTCTTCGTCTTCAACTAATAATATTCTGCCTTTCATCACATAAAATTAAAGAATTTATTCATGCCATTGATCAATCAAATATAAGTATGCATCCCACATATGATGTAAAAATACTTTATCCTTATCAAGCGGGAAAAGCGCATAATAAGCAGCATCACCTTGCAAGGTAATAAAATTGCCAGCTCTTGTATAATTGCTTGTTTTAGTAAATGGTGGTATCTTTAATTCAGGTAGTGTTTTCTTCACCATTTTGGTGGTTTTTGTACCTAAATATTTTTGATTTTTTCTTTGTGCCCTGTTCGTAGGCTTTACCAAATTTCTGTAAACAATACGCATCACTATTTTTAAGCCAAACTTCTGTTTTTTAATCGTACTTTTTGCGTCAGTATAAGGATTTACTTCATTAAAATCCCGAATCGTTTGTATCGATGCCGGACTTTCAGGCACCCAATCTTCGGTATTTATTACATTGTATGCTAAACCTTGTTGTGTATAGGTTTCATAATCATAGGCAAAATATAAATTACCCGGTTTTGGTGCTGCGCTGCAATAGGTTTTAAAAAATAAATCGGAAGGTAATTTTCCATCTTTTTGTAAATAATGCAAATGCGCGGTGAGCAAATAAGCTAAGGCGCCACCTTGGCTGTGGCCTATGATCAAAATTTGTTTTACCCCAGTTTTGTATAACGAATCTATTTTAGGAACAATGGTTTGCGACAAGCATGCAGTGCCAATTAACCAGCCTGTATGTATGGCTGCATTTTGGTTTTCGGCCATTTTGTAATTAAAAGTATATTGCTTAGAAATTTGGATACTTCCTGTGGCAGGAAGCATGGCTGCATAAAAATTTTCGAGCCAGCTAATGCCATTTTTTGTAGTACCTCTTAAACTTATTACGGCAATGCGATCTGCGCTTAACCACAAATCCCAGCGATTATCTAATCCAACAACAGGGCTTCTATAAATTAATTGATAACCATCGGGAATAGGAAATTTTGAATTTACCCAAGGCGTATCCAACTGTCGGGCAGAAATTTGCATGAGTTTAATATACTCATTTTTATCAAACCCTTTCTTTAAAGCCTGAGCTTGGCTGAATAGCGATGAACTTAAAAAAATAAAATGAATCAATAAAAATTTGCGCATATGTGATTTACAATTAGTCGGCAATAATATTTTTTATTACCCTTAAATTGTGAGAGTATGTTTTTGTGGTTTCGTTGTAAATGCCTTGATGATCGAGTTTATCGATACGCACAGCACCACTAGCATGAATAATATTATTGTTTTTTAAGATGATGCCTACATGTATAATTTTTCCTTCTTCATTATCAAAGAAAGCCAAATCGCCTGGCAAAGCTTCTTCTATAAAACTTAAAGGTGTTCCCATTTGTGCTTGTTGAGCGGCATCTCTTAAAATTTTAAGGCCACACAATTTATAAACCATCTGCGTAAAGCCGCTGCAATCAATGCCAAAAGGCGATTTTCCACCCCATAAATAAGGGCTGTTTAAATACAAATATGCAGCTTCAACAATAGCATGACGGCTGTTTTTTATAGCTGTTGCTTGTATGGTACCTTCATACTTATAGGCTTCTTTAGCCAGAAAAAATGCATGTTTAGCATAGTGCGGCAATACACTTCCCATGACAACCGCCATAGTTTCTTTGGTAAACTGATGTACAATAACATGAGCAATATCGGCTACCATGGCTGGATGCGAAATATTTAGTTCCTCAAATTGAGCAGCTGTTAAAGTATCATATTGTTTGTTAGAAATCCAACCCACATAATTATCCCATGCATTTTGTATTTTAACCCACTTTGGCCCAACTTCAAGAATGGTAAAATGTTCGCCAAGCAATAACTGGCTCACCATTTCGCTTCTATCGCTAGGTTCGGCTCTAACAGGAACTATACTTAAATTACAAATACCGTACATCAATATTGTTTTATATAAAAAGGCAGGTTCCAAAGATAAAGAAACAAGCCTTTAAATAGGCATTATTTTAAAAAAAATAGCAAATGATGAATTATTTAAAATTTTATTAGACTTAAGAATTAAGTATGAACATCTATAATTAACATAGAAAATTGCTTTTTTCAATAATATATTTCATAGGTTTTTTTACTTCAAAAGTGTTTTAAGAACCTGAATTTTGAAAAATTAAGTTTTATTAAGCAAAGATTATTTCGGTTTTCGACTTGTATGTCTGATGCGTAAAATTTGAATTTCAGAAGATTTAACACGAAATGATATTCTATATTTATCAACAACAAATGCTTTGAAAGTATTGTCATTGTTGAGTTTAAAGCGATCTATTTCGTAAAGTAAATAAGTTTTTGGTAATTCAAAAATTGCATTAAGAATTTCGCCTTCCAACTTGATAGCGTATTTGTAATAACCTTTTTCCTCAAGATATTCGATTGCAGAGATTAAATTATCGACAGCTGTCTTACTCCACTTAATTTTCATCCTTTTGCTTTTCTTCTTTCAGCCATAAGTTTTTTAACATCTTTGTGAGCGATGTAGGAATTATTTTCAATTTCGTTGACGGCATTGTCAATTTCATTGTTGTATTCATTTATAAATTCCTTGTAAGTTGCTAAATTTTCATCAGTTTTATTAGCTGAGTGATAGGCTATTTTCATTGAATCTAAAAACGCGGTTAACATACGTTCTTCTGTTTTGGTTTTTAAATTAACAACAATCTTCATACTACAAAAATAATGAATTTTTAATAAAAAACTTAGGTAAGGATAATTTAAAAAAAATCGTCAAATTTCAGCCAATACAGTTTCAAATATTTCTTGAATAATTTACTAAATAGCCTTAGTGTTTATATTCTTTTGAACTATTTATGATATAACTTATTTCAGGAGCCAAACTTAATGCTAGCATTTACAGTAATTAGTTTTCATATATTTACTTATACTATCTAAAAAGGCAGGTTTCTAAAACAAAGAAACCTGCCTTTATTTTGGCAATTATTAAATTTATTTTAGCATTTTTCAATCACTATAGCAGTAGCACCGCCACCACCGTTACAAATTCCAGCTACACCTAATTTAGCATTATTTTGATGCAACACATTTACTAAAGTTACTAAAATTCTTGAGCCCGAAGAGCCAAGCGGATGGCCTAAAGAAACCGCACCACCATTTACATTTACTTTGTTGGCATCTAATTTCATTTCTCTGTTGTTAGCTAAACTAACCACAGCAAAAGCTTCGTTAATTTCAAAAAAATCAACATCGGCCACTGTCTTTCCTATTTTAGCCAAAGCCTTTGGAATAGCTTTGCTTGGCGTAGTAGTAAACCACTCTGGAGCTTGTTCAGCATCAGCAAAACTTACTATTTTAGCTAAAGGTTTTAAGCCCAATGCTTCCATTTTTTGTTTGCTCATCAATACCAAAGCACTTGCCCCATCATTAATTGTAGAAGCATTTGCAGCAGTTACAGTTCCATCTTTTTTGAACACAGGATTTAATCCCGGAATCTTATCAAACTTAACATTTTTATATTCTTCATCATGGTTTACGATAATAGGATCCCCTTTCTTTTGAGGAATACTAACCGGTATAATTTCAGCATCAAATTTTCCTGCTTTCCATGCATTTGCGCTCCTGGTGTATGATTCAATGGCAAAAGCATCCTGATCTTCTCTACTTATGTTGCAATCTGTGGCACACAACTCAGCAGCCACACCCATAGGGTAATTGTGATAAACATCTACCAAACCATCTTTAGAAATACCATCTATTAAAGCGCCATTGCCAAATTTATAACCATAACGTGCTTGCTCTAAATAATAAGGTACCTGGCTCATATTTTCCATACCGCCCGCCACAACTACATCATGTTCTCCTAACATAATTGATTGCGCACCCAAAGTAACCGCCTTCATACCAGAAGCACAAACTTTATTAATTGTAGTACAAATTACATTATCGGGCAAACCCGCAAACTTAGCAGCCTGGCGCGCTGGGGCTTGACCCAAATTGGCCTGTATAACACAACCCATAAGTACTTCTTGCACTTCTGTTGGTGCCAGATTAATTTTCTCTAATGCACCTTTGATTGCAGCAGCACCAAGCTTTGTAGCAGAAACCGATGCCAATCCACCACCAAAACCACCTATAGCAGTACGCACTGCAGAAACTATGTAAACTTCGTTCATATTAATTGTTGTTTTTATATTATTTTTTAAAAAGCGGTGCAAATGTAGGTATATTTGATGGAATAGTCAATCGTGTGGAACAATCTAAATATCATCAAGTTAGGTTATTAAAGTGTTATAAATACACTGTGTTGAAATGTATAAAATAGATATAGAATTTATCAAGTAGGGAAATCAAGGGTTTAAAAAGCCAAAACCAAGAGAAGCAACAAATTCGTAGTGGTAATTTATGGCATAAAGTTTTGGGCGCAACCCTTTCATTTTTATAAGCCAACTGCTACTTTTAAAGTATACAATAAAAATGGAAGGGTCGGGCCATCCGCTATATCTCCCAATGAAATAAAATTAATTTTTACATAAAATATCAAAGCGCGATTCCAATTTCATTGGGAGGATGCCGCTGCTGTCCCTTGCGCAATATATACTATTGTTAATCCACGTTTCATATTCAAAAACAGCATCAATTAATTTAAAAAATATTTTCAACACTATTTGTTTTTTTCTCTACTTTTTTCTATTATAGGAAAATCGTTTTTGACATTATTTTAGTCAATTTAATTGATTAATTTCAGTCAATGTTTAATTTAAAATACAGGTAAAATGAAAAATATAATTCCATTGTTAATAAGCTTCTCCGCACTGCTATGTTTGGCTTGCACTAAAGAACAAATAGATAATATGATAGTGATTCGCGATTGTACAGGTACTTATTTACAAAAAGAGGGTAAAGATTATCAGGTTTGTAATTTAGAAAAAGTGCAAGCATTTGCTGATGGAGCTGAAGTAAAAGCCAGTTATAAAAAATTGAATGAATGCAAAGGTTCTGGCGCTGATCAGATTGTTTGTATGATGTATCATCAGCATGAAGGTTGGATTGAAGTTTTAGCAATAAAATAATTTTTAAACTTTAAATTTAGCAATTGCATGTGGAAAGCAGCAGCAGTAAAACATCGGGGAGAAAAACGGATAGCCATCTATTTTGATTACAATCCCGCTTTAGTGCCTCGTATAAAAAAGTTGGAAGGTGTAAAGTGGAGCAATACCATGAAGGCATGGCATGTACCTGACAATGACGAAAACAGGAAGCGTTTTAAAATAGAAGCAGAGAAGTGTTTAACAGAAATACATCTTAAAAAGATGGCCAATTTTAAGCGTTGGATGGAGGCCAAGCGATATAGTGAGAACACGATTAAAACTTATTCGGAAGTATTAAGTACATTTTTATTGTATTACCATGATAGGCCTGTGGAGGAATTAAATAATATTGATATCAATAATTTTAATAATGATTATATCATAAGGAATAATTTATCTGGTTCCTATCAAAATCAGTTTGTGAATGCAGCGAAGTTATTTTTCAAAGTAATTGAAGCATCAAAAATAGATGTTGAATTGATATATAGGCCAAGAAGGGCGAAGACGCTTCCGAATGTATTAAGTAAGGAGGAGGTGAAATTGATTTTGGATGCTACAAAAAATTTGAAGCATAAAACCATGTTGAGTTTAATTTATGCCTGTGGTTTGCGGAGTGGTGAGTTATTAAATTTATTGCCAGATCATGTTGACAGCAATAGGGGAGTGCTCATTATCAAGCAAGCCAAGGGAAATAAAGACAGGATAGCACCTTTGGGCAGCAAGTTGATTGAGATGTTGAGGTTTTACTTTGTTACGTTTAAGCCTAAGCATTATTTATTTGAGGGGCAGCAGGCGGGTAGTGCTTATGATGCCAGGAGTTTGCAGCAGGTAATCAAGCAGAGTTTGGGCAGAACAAATATTACTAAAAATGTAACTTTACATTGGTTGCGTCATAGTTATGCCACCCATTTATTGGAGAATGGTACAGATTTACGTTACATACAGGAGATCTTGGGACACAGGAGCAGCAGGACGACTGAGATCTATACCCATGTAAGTACGAAGAGTATACAAAAGATAGTTTCACCGTTTGATAGTTTATAGAAAAATATGCTATATTTGTTCAAAAATAACCGCCACATGACTAGCGCATATCCAACACCTTTCAAACCAAAAGCGTTAAACATCAGCGGGTATAAGTAAGTTACATGTACAATTGCCGGTCTCCCGAAATCAGTAAGCAGCCTTTTTTTTTAGTGAGTCTCTTGCAAACAAAATTGTGTGAGTAGGGGTAAAATTTTC
>JBILPB010000143.1:0-8316 GCA_044374175.1 Bacteroidia bacterium
ACAAAAGCCAAAGCTTTTGTCTTGTTGAGCAAAGCGAAACAACTTTGCGCCTTGAAGTGAAATGGAGTGCTAATTTGGATTAGCAATGCCAATTAAAAACGCAATCCACTGCGCTTACCCATAACGCTTAGGACTCTTCGCTTTGCTCAGAGTGACATAATAGAGTGTTTTGTGTTTGCGACAAAAGCCAAAGCTTTTGTCTTGTTGAGCAAAGCGAAACAAATTTGCGCCTTGAAGTTAAGCATAGCGCCTATATAAATTAGCAATGATAATGAAAACGCAATCCACTGCGCTTACCCTTTGCACTCACACAGCGATAAAACTATTAGCCTATACTTTTTTTATTTTCATCTATATTAAATACAATACAGTTCAATTTTTAACACAAACAAGCTATTATTAACAAATTATTATTTTTGTTTTAAATATTTTGTACTATTGCATTTGCATTTATACGTTAAATATAGAAAATATACTGATTTAATCAAATAATATTACGTTTTAATCAAATTTATTCTACTGATATAAATAAATGACAATGCAACTTTGAAGATTTAAAATAATAAACTAAACATATACGCTATGAAAAAATTGTTACCCTTGTTTTTTTTGATTCAAGTAATTTGGACTGCACAAACACAAGCGCAAACAACCTCCATTGCGCAATTTTGGAGTATTCAATTATTGAAATCGATCAGAAAAGATTTTGCACGACCACCGGTGCATGCACGTAATTTGTATCATATGTCGATTGCCATGCACGATGCTTGGGCAGTTTATGACCCCAATGCCGAAACCTATTTTTTAGGTAAAAATGTAAATGGATTTACTGCCGCTTTTTTAGGTGTGCCAGTACCTACAGATATTGAAGCGGCACGCAAAAAAGCCATTAGTTACGCGGCTTACCGTTTAATAAAACACCGCTTTGCCTTAGCGCCAGGTTTAGCAGTTATTACAGCCAATATTAATTACCAAATGGATTCACTTGGTTATGACATTAATTATACTGCTGTTGATTATGCCAATGGCAATCCTGCTGCTTTAGGCAACTACATCGCCAATAGAATTATTGCGTATGGTTATCAGGATGGATCTAACGAAATAAACAATTATGCCTATCAATATTATCAACCTGTGAACCCTAAAATTTTAGTGGAACAACCTGGCAATCCAAGCATGGTAGACCCTAATCGTTGGCAGGCCATTAGTTTGTCGGTAGCTATTGATCAAGCTGGTAATTTATTAACTTCAGATCCTCCACATTTAGGTCCAGAGTGGGGTAATGTAAAACCATTTTCGATGACACCGGCCGATGTTACCACCCATGTTCGTAATGGAAATAATTTTAAAGTGTATCATGATCAAGGTGATCCAGCATATATAGACACCACAAATGGTGGAGGTTTAGAAGATTTTTACAGATGGAATTTTAGTTTAGTTTCGGTATGGCAATCACACATGGACACCACTGATGGTGTAATGTGGGATATTTCGCCAGCCAGTCAAGGCAATGTAACTAACTTACCTAATACTTGGAACGATTATCAAACCTTTTATGATTATACCAATGGAGGCGATCCAGGCGTTGGTCATGCATTAAATCCAGTTACCAATCAACCTTATGCACCCCAAATAGTAAAGCGAGGCGACTATGCCAGGGTATTGGCAGAATTTTGGGCCGATGGCTTAGATTCTGAAACGCCTCCAGGACACTGGTTTGAGATATATAACCATGTGAGTGATGATCCATTATTTGAAAAAAAATGGGCAGGACAAGGCCCTGTGCTTGATGATCTAGAGTATGATGTAAAAGCCTATTTAACTTTAGGAGGTTCTATGCATGATGCAGCAATTAGTGCTTGGAGTCATAAAGGTTGGTACGATTATGTAAGACCAGTTTCAGCCATCAGATATATGGCGGATCATGGACAAAGTTCAGATAGCCTATTGCCCAACTACAGTAAAAAAGGTATTCCTTTGGTGCCAGGTTTTATTGAATTGGTAATGGCTGGCGATTCTTTAGCTGGCGTTAATAATGAGCATGTTGGTAAAATAAAATTATACACTTGGAAAGGCCCTTCATATATCTCAAATCCATTAACTGACATGAGTGGTGTTGGATGGATTTTAGCAGAAAACTGGTGGCCTTATCAAAGACCTACTTTTGTAACACCGCCATTTGCAGGTTACATATCAGGACATTCCACTTTTTCGCGTACAGCGGCAGAAGTAATGACAGCTATTACTGGAAATGAATTTTTTCCAGGAGGTATGAGTAATTTTGTGGCTGAGCAAAATGAATTTTTAAAATTTGAAGAAGGTCCAAGTCAAACAATTACATTGCAATGGGCTACATACAGAGATGCAAGTGACCAGTGCAGTTTATCGCGTATTTGGGGCGGCATACACCCACCCATGGATGATATAGCTGGTAGAAAAATTGGTATTGAATTAGGTGCCGAAGCCTTTGCTTTAACCAATACTTTATTTAATGCTCAAAAGCCAAATGTACAGTCGGTAATTCCAAGTTTAAATGTGGTAAGCACGGCTAATATTGGTGATACTATATCACTTATTGTTACCTACAGTGAACTGATGGATACTACTATCAATCCTGTAACCACGTTCTTAAATACCTATCATCCATTAATTAATTCATTAAGTTTAATCAATTCGGGATGGGAGAATCAAACCACATTTAAATTATCGTATTTGATTTCCGCCTTTAGCGAAACAATGAATAATGTTACCATTCAGTTTAAGGATGCAAAAAACTTAGCTGGAAAAACTCAAAACCCTTACATTAGTTTGCAACCATTTAGGATAGATAAAAATAATCCAATGGTAAGTTTATGTGCTTTAAACACCACCTTAATTAATGATAGTGTTGTAGCTAGCAATTTAGTGATAGATATTAAATACAATGAGTTTTGTGATGCAATTAGCGTTCCAACTATTCAATTCAATAGTACTGTAAGTACTGCCAGCACGCTAACTTTAAATACTGCACAAAGTATGTGGTTAAATGATACCATTTACCGTTCGGTATATGATGTAGCTGATAATAATGAAATTATTGACAGTATAGGTATTTTAATAAACAATGTAAATGATTTAGCAAGTAATAATCAAATTTCTTTTAGTGATTCTATGTTGTTTAAAATAGACACAAAAAATCCAAATGTATTAGGCACCTTAGTTAGTGATGATATACTTACGATTAATGATATTGGCAGCCAGGCGATAGTATTCACCATCAATTTTGACAAGCCAATGAATACAAATCTAGTTCCAACGATAGACTTTACTACCCCAGGTTTAATAGGTACTGTATTGAGCAGCAACAGCAGCAATACCTTTTGGATTGATTCCTTAAATTGTCAACTTAGTTTTAATTTACAAAATGTAATTAATGAAACATTTGACATAGGTATTTTATTAAATGGTATTAAGGATATTTCTGGCAATAGCCCAAGTACCATTCAAATAGATTCATTATTTAGTATAGATACAAAGCGCCCAATAATTGTAAATTACAGTCCATCGGAAAATATAATTGCCGATGCAAGTGTTGGCACTGGTGGCTTTTATGTTGATATTACTTACAACGAAAAAATGAACACGGCCCAATTGCCTGTAGTAGAACTGTATAACAGTGGCACCTTATTAGCCGATGCAAGCTATTCTATTTTTAGTAGCAATTGGTTAAACGACACTACGTTTCATGCGCTATTTAATGTAATTGATAATAACCTGGAAATTGCTGACTTGAGTCTTCAAATTAATTTTGGGCAAGATGTTTTGGGTAATGGTCAAACGATTAATACTACAGCCAATTGGATTAATTTAGACACTAAAAATCCATCCATTGTGGTTTTAAGTGCCAATACTTATTTGGTGAATGCAACTAATACCAATTTTCAATTGATAGCGGTGTTTGATGAACCAGTAGACAACTCGAGTACGCCAGTTTTTGATTTTGCAGCTGCTCAAAATGTGGGTAGTATTTTAAGTGTAAATGTCGGTGCTTCATCATGGTTAAATTCCTTTACATATAAATCGGTTTATGATGTTCAGAACATTACTTTTAATGAGCCCGAAATAGATGTTACAACGCAGCAAGTTTATGACATTGCAGGCAATGTGATTACAAGCTTTATGTTTGATAATTACTTTGGGATATACTATGATCCACTTGCCATAAGTGAAATGGCTCAAACCAATCAAACATTTATTTATCCGAACCCAATTGAAGGCGGTGGTTTATTAAGTTTAGTTTCGGAAAACAGTAATGAAAGTCTTCAGCATTTAGCCTTATATAGTAGTGATGGTAAAATGGTATTTAATGAATCATTAAACCCTGCAAATAATGGTATCCAAAGTGTTAGTATACCAGCGTTAAACGCTGGCATTTATTTTTTAATTGGTCAAGCTGATCAAACTCAAAAAGAGTGGAAATTAGTAATTAGAAACTAGTTGAATAACATAAATATGTTTGACAATAAATTTTTATTTATTATATTAATTGGCTTTAATTGGACGTTAGTGAAGGCACAGAGTTTTAATGATGTGGCTGCTGCACAAAATATTTTTCACTCTGCACCAAGTTTTGACTCCTCTGGTGGAGGTGTTTCTTTTTACGATTTTGATGATGATGGGTGGGATGATTTAACGTTGACAAGAGAAGATGATACTATTTTATTTTACAGAAATAATCAAGGAGCTTTTGAATTATTGCCTATTGATATATACATTGCAGGAGAAACTAAACAAGCCATTTGGGTAGACTATGATAATGATGGTGACAATGATTTATTTGTTTCGATAAAAAATGCACCATGTAGGTTATACCAAAATGACGGAAATTTAAATTTAAATGAGATAACCATTCAAGCTGGGCTTTATAACACAGCAGGGCCAAATTATGGTGCTTCTTTTGGTGATTATAACAAAGATGGTTTATTAGATTTATACTTATGTAGGTATTCTGATGCCATTTTTAACCCAAACCCATTAGAATTAAATGCACTCTATAAAAACAATGGTGATGGCACTTTTACAAATATTGCTACTTTGGCAGGTGTTGATGATGGTATAAAAAATTCTTTTCAAGCCTTATGGTTAGACTATGATAAAGATGGATGGCCTGATTTATACGTAATTAACGACAAATACGATTACTATAATAGTTTATATAAAAACAATGGTAATGGGACCTTTACCGATGTAACTTTACTAAGTGGCACAGCTGATACAATTGCCAGTCCTATGACCAATTCTGTAGCCGATTTTGATGAAGATGGAGATTTGGATATATTTATGACAAATACCGCTTCGCCTGATAGTTGCAGATTAATGGTGAATAATAATGATGGCACCTTTACTAATATGATTACTGAATATGGCATTTTTAATGGAGAATTTACCTGGGGTGCAGCTTGGTTTGATGCTGAAAATGACGCTGATTTGGATTTAATAATAGCTTCAGATATTGGAACACCGAATCCCAGAAACTACTTGTATTTAAATACGGGGAATCAATTATTTGTAGAAGCACCACAAAATTTTCAAAGCACTAATCATGCTTCGGGTAGATCTGTAGCTATTGGTGATATAAGCAATGATGGTAAAACAGATATTATTGTAAATAATACAGATAGTTTTTATTCTTATTTGTGGGAAAACACAGGAACAAATAATAACAGTTATATTAAAATAACATTGACTGGATCTATATCAAATAAAATGGCTATTGGTTCATGGATATATGTGTATGCAGGAGGAAGAAAATTTAGCCATTATACCTTTTGTGGTGAGAACTATATGGGTCAAAACTCTCAACATCATATTTTCGGACTTGATCAATATCTAACTGTAGATTCTGTTGTTATTAATTTTCCAAGTGGAATCATTGACAGGTATTATAATCTGGCCATTAACCAATCCTACACTTTTGTTGAAAGTTCATTGAGTGCAACACAAATTAATTATACTGGCGCTTTAACTTTTTGTGATGGTGATTCAATTGTATTAGATGCAGGGAATTACAGTTCATTTTTATGGAACACAGGGGCTAATACAAGATATTTAACCGTTCATCAAAGTGGCAACTATTGGGTGGACGTAACAACTTCGTTAGGCACTATGCTCTTCAGTGATACCTTACTCATTGAAGTTGTAAATTCGCCTCAAATAAGTATAAATGCTCAAAATATTAGCTGCGATGGCTTATCTGATGGAAGTATCATATTAGATATTGTAAATCAAACAAATGATTTCACAGTTACATGGAATTTAGGTTTACAAGGAGATACAATAAATAATTTAGCAGCAGGAAATTACACGTACGAATACAATGATATTTATGGATGCTACTATACTGATTCTATCAACATTATAAGCCCTTATGCGATGTTTGTCTTTTATCAAATTACACCCTACTCTGCCATTGGAATGGGTGAAATTTCAAGTATAATAAATGGAGGTACTCCGCCCTACGAAATATATTTAGACAGTGTATTGCAAGGCATTTTAATTGATAGTTTATTACCCGGATATTATTACTACCAAGTATTTGATGCCAGCGGATGCAGCTATTCCAATACGTTAGAAATTGTGGATTATACTGCTGTTGGAATTTCATCTGAAAGTAGTGCATTATTTAAGTTTAAAAATCCTTTGGTTGATAATCAACTACAAATCTTTACTTTGGAGAAAATTACTAAAATAGATATTTACAATACCATTGGACAACTTATTCCATCTAAATTTGAAAACAATGTACTACAGCTTGAAGAAGATTATCATGGGGTTATTTTTTTGAAAATAATAGCAAATGAAAGAGAAAATAATTTTAAATTAGTAAAGCTTTAATTATTGATGCTTTTCAGATCATGCTACCTGATTATGTGTTTAAAAATAAAAGCCTTCAGGGTAATTGATAAATTTTAAAGCTGATAGTCTGCCAGCGTTTTATTGGAAGACAAAATTTGCCTAAATTTCGCAACAAAGCTATGCTTTGAGAAGTAAAATCATGAAAATATATGACCCTTAAAAGCATAAAATCACTGCTTTTAGTTCAAAACTTTATTTTTTTGAAAGCCTTATTATCAGTTACTTTGCAGCCATCAAATTAGCTGCAGTAATGGAAAAACGGATTGCCTTTCTTATCAAATTTACCACACTTACTTTAGGTTTACTCTTTATTTTAATTGCTGCGGGTAGTATTGTTCGTTCTACCGGAAGTGGCATGGGCTGCCCCGATTGGCCCAAATGCTTTGGATATTTAATTCCGCCAACAGACATTAGCACTTTAACTTATATTAAAGGAAGAGCCTTTGAAAAAGGACAAATGGTGATTAGCAATGATACTTTGTGGGTTGCTACAAGTGCCACCTTTGCAGGTTCAAACTTAGATAGAAATGTATGGATAAAATACCCAAAACATGATTATTCAACCTTTAACGCCAAACATACTTGGATTGAATATTTGAATAGGTTAATTGGCGCACTTACAGGTTTATTTGTATTTGGGCTATTTTTGCTTTCATTACGAGTAAAAAATAAGAAACTCATCTTTGCTTCCTTGATAGTGGTTTTATTTACAGGTTTTCAAGCTTGGCTTGGCGCCAAAGTAGTTGACAGTAACTTAGCTCCTTTAAAAATAACTACACACATGGCTATGGCTTTTGTAATCTTGTTATTGATTGTTTATATCTTATTTTCTTTAAAAAAGATGCATGCTAAAATGGCAACCATAGAGGATCTTTTTTTGAAAAAAGCAGCACTTGCTCTTTTTATATTTACCTTTTTGCAAATGATTGTTGGAACGCAAGTAAGACAAGATATTGATAGATTTTCACATACACTCACTTCACAGACGCGACAATCATGGATTGATGGATTAGGCGTTTTATTTATGGGGCATAAAAACATGGCATTGATAATCACGATAGCCACTTTTTGGTTGTTACATAAAATGAAAACTATAGGTTTTAATATTACATTTCCTTTCAACGCTTTGCTAGGCATAACCATAGCCGAATTTTGTGTAGGCTTAGGATTAAATTTCTTAGGATTACCTTGGTTTTTACAACCCGTGCATTTGGTATTGGCAGGTATGATTTTGAGTGTACAGTTTTATTTAGTGATGATGTTTACTTTAAGAATTAAAAATTAAAAATTAAAAATTAAAAATTAAAAATTAAAAATTAAGAATTAAAAACATTGTTGTCCGATAAAAAAATAGAAGGAAGTAATTAAACTTCCTTCCTTTTTGTAGTTTTGTTTTCGCTAAAAAAATCAATCTACATGACC
>JBILPB010000026.1:0-27536 GCA_044374175.1 Bacteroidia bacterium
GAACTATTTTGCGATTACGAGTCGCTTGTTTTGGTTAAGCTTTCCATCGTAAAGGTTGAGCATATAAATTCCATTGCTTAAATGGCTTAAATCTATTGAAGTTTGCTGATTATTTATTTGTTGCTGAAACAACGCTTGGCCCATGAGATTGAATACTTTTAATTGATAACTGCCATTTGCTTCACATTGAATGATAAACTTTCCAATGTTGGGATTTGGTAAAATCAAAAAAATATCATTTTCTATTTCTTTTTCAGAGATAGTTAGTGCTGCAGAAGCATCTAATTTTGCAACATAAAAATTATAACCAGAATCAGTAAACACAGTACTCCCAAAATAACAACTGTCGCTATAATAATATCCGGTAATAAACACATTCCCTCTTTCATTGGTTGAAATTGCGACTACTCCATCTGATCCATAACCACCTGCAGATGTTGCCCATATTACATTTCCAGAAGTATCACATTTCAAAACATAAATATCTGAACCGTACAAATTAGGGTTCGAATTATACAAAACAATACCGTCAATACTAATACTATCAGCCCCAAATCCTCCTGTCAAATAAATAAATTTATTACTGTCAGCTGCAAGAGAATATACTCCAATTGAAGAGAAAGTTTTTGCCCATATCACATTGCCATCAGGGGCATACTTTACTAAATATGAATTTCCAGAAGTTGGATCTGGTATAAATGTGTAATTACCTAAATGAAGTGTTTGACCAAATGGACCTGAAACATAAGCATTTCCTGAGCTGTCAACATCTAAAGCCCATGCAAAACTATTGCCATCAATCATATTTGTCCATAGTAAGTTCCCAGATACATCAAATTTTTCAATATACTTTAGTGGATCATTTCCATTATAAGCTGACGTATTTTGACCCGTAACATAAACATTTTGATTTTTGTCGCAAGCAATAGCAGAACTGCCATCAGATAATTTATTATTTCCCCAAATACCAATACCGTTTTTATCTAATTTAATGACAAATTCATTTAAAACCGTACCCCATGTTGCACCAGCCGTTGGGTCATCATTTATTAAAATAATGTCGCCATAAAGTAACGTATCTTCAAAGGCTCCAGCTATATAAATATTGTCTTGCTGGTCATTAGTAATTGCTGTTGCTCTATCATATCCTTGACTTCCTGCACGAGTAGCCCAAATTACATTGCCATCCGTATCTAACTTAGCAATAAATATATCATTATTGCTTGGAGATAAACTAGCATTATAAAGTGTAGTGCTTCCAAATTGAATAGAATTACTTGAAAATGGTCCAGTAATATAAATGTTTGCATTTTTATCAATAGTCATAACAGGCCATTCATCACCGTCACCGCTAAAAGCTTTTGCCCAAATAATAGTTCCTGTACTATCATACTTGGCCACAAAAATGCTCCCATCAGAAATGCCATTATTTACTGTTAAGGTAATGTTTTGAAATTGAATTGAATCTCCATCAAAGGATCCAGCTACATATACATTACCCCATTTGTCTGATGCTACAGAGGTTCCATAATTGTAATTCACACCAATGGCATTTTTCGCCCACAACCAATCAGGTGCTTGTGCAAACGCAACACATGAAAAGATACAAGTGCTAATAAATAATACTGATGACAAGAGTGTAGATTTTTTACTCATGTAAAATTGTTATTATCGTATTTATGATACTTCGCTTTCATTGCAGCTATTTCAGTGGTTGGTAATGGATTTGTTTTTGGGCTACTATCTTATTATTTTTATTCCTGATCTTTTTATTTCATTAATAAATGGATAACCAAGTAATTATTTAATCTTCATTTATTTTTAATCATACTATAACCATAGATTTACTTCACTAGCCATAAATCAATTGCTTTTGTTTATTAAGTGATTCAATAAAGTAAGGATTTTTTAATGCCTTTTCTTCTATCAAGTCAACAGGATAGCTGAGTATATCTTGTAAAGAAAATTTGAAATCGAAATAATTATCAGCATAATCAAGCAACGCAATGGGTTTAAAGTCAACCAAAAAATCAATATCACTTTGCTCTTTAAACTTATCGGTAAGCAGTGAGCCAAATAAATAAAGTTTATTTACTTTATGCTTTGCACATAGGGTATTTATTTCTTTATTGTATTGTTGAATTACTTGCATATTCAATATTTACTATTTGTAAAAAAAAGTTCTGTACAATACAGTCAAACAAATATAATAAGAAAATAATTCGAATAGGCAGTATTTATATATTTTCACTTATTTTGCCACTACCAATCTCTGCATTAGGTTATTCATACCATCATTGAGGATAAGCACATAAACCCCATTGCTCAGTGTACTTATGCCATTTGTATTTATTAAATAGCCCAAAGCGATTTAATAAATTTACAATGGCTAATGCCGTTATAACAAAATATAGATCAATAAAATTGGACTATTTATTTTGTATAATCGGTTTTAGTCAATAAGGCCTGCTGCAATTGGACTAAATTTAAATTGTAATCGGTACAAAGCATATATTCTAATCTTCTTCCAATTTAAAGGTGGCATCTCTAGCAACCATGATTTTTAGAGATGCCACCTTTTGTGCTCCATACTTTATCTTGTCAATAAAATTTAAATGCTTGATAACTTAGTTTTAAATATATTCTTAGTTTTTTTGAGCAAAAACAGCACATATTACTGATGTTGCAATAGCAACATTTAAAGAATCAATGGTATTAATATCCTTTTCATTTGATAACAATTTTGATGGAATGGTAATGGGTTCATCAATTAAACTCAACACATCATTAGTTATGCCATGCGACTCATTTCCCATAACAATGATGCCTTGGGTGACTTGTTTTTTATGATACACATTTTGGCCATTAAGCACAGCTCCAAACGAAGGAATATGTTGCGCTTTGGCATGCTTTAAAAAGGGAATCAATGAAGTAAAAATTACATTCACTCTTAAAAAAGAACCCATGGTTGATTGTATAGTTTTGGGATTATACAAATCCACGGTATCTTCTGAGCAAATAATATTTTCGATACCAAACCAATCGGCAATACGAATAATGGTGCCCAAATTACCTGGATCACGCACGCCATCTAGACACAAAGTAAACCTATTTTTTATGACAACATTTTCAAGCGCAGTATTTTTTTGTTTAACCACTGCTAAGATGCCTGCAGGTGTTTTTAGAGATGATATTTTAGAAAATAAATGCGGCTCTGCTAATTGTATTTGAGGTGCTTTTGCCAGATATTTATGATACAATTCAACGGTGGCAAAAAGTTCAATAATATCCCATGTTGAAGTTAAAAGTTCATCAACACTTTTCTCTCCTTCTACAATAAAATAGCCCGAACTTTGACGGAACTTTTTTTGATGAAGTGAACTTATTTCTGAAATTTTATTTTTACTTAGCATGATTGTATTTTATCCTCAATCTTGCTTTTTCACAAATTGGTACCCCGATTTTACTGCGCCCCACATTTGCTTGCCTGTGGCATCCCATCCTCTATCCCAGGATACTAATTTGTCTTTGCTAATTACTACTTCAGAAGTGGCATAACTTGCACCTCTTAATGAACTTAAACAATCTTGTTGATTAGTGCTGCCTACAAAAGTTCCATTGCTTCTGGTATGCAACATAATTGCACATCCTTCGCGTGCTTCCAATGAATCTGCGGTTAAGGATTTTAATAGATCAACATTTTTATAGGCACCTGCAAAACGTAAAGGGCTTTTCATTTCAAAAACTTTACTTACAATAGTAGTATCGTTTAAAATACTAACGTGATAAACTCTTTGACGATATGGTTTTTCCAATGCACTCACAATGGCTTGTTCAACATACAACCAAAAACCATCCTTTCTATCTTCCCAAATGGGTTTCATTTTTAAATGAATATCATAAAAATCAGAATCGTTTTTAGCCTGTAATTCACTGCTAAAAGCACCAGACATCATTTTTTTTAAATCATTTAAATCTTTTGTGCCTAGTTTATTTTGAGCAAAAGCAGCTAAGGAAAAACAAACAAAGAGTGCAAAAACAATTATTTTTTGATACATGAATATTTACTCTTTAATAAATTTAGCGGAAGAAATACTCCCTTGCTGCAGAATTTGTAAAGTATAAAACCCTGATGGCAAATGCGAGATATTTACTTGAAAAGTATTATTAGAATTAGCTATGGATTGCTCTTGTTGATTGAACACAACTTTACCTGTGATGTCCAACATCAATATAGTTACTGATCCAGTGATAGGGGTATAATATTTTATTTGAGTAATTTCATTTGATGGATTTGGAAATACATCAAATTTGTTATGAAGTATGTTTTTGTTGTCAATTCCAGTTGGTTCATGATGTTTGTAATTTGCGGTAATGCCTGCTATACCTTCATTAACAGATAAAATTGGTTCTCCTTCACCTTGAGCGTACCATTTGTATTCGGTTTGGGTGGAAGGTATGGCAATGCCAAAACTAAACTGATCGATATACACAGTATCTACACCTTCAATAGTTGATTTTACACGCAAGACATTATAGGTTCCATCATTTGGCAAATTTAATGTTCCCCAACCATCAACTTCCACAGTTCTAGTTTTTCTTTGTCCATAAGCACCAATGGTTGGAACTTGAAAATTCCATTCAAATGGGTTGGTTTGTGTTAAACCAAAAGTACAAGGCAATGGCAATACTTTATCGCGAGGTGTATATTTTATAGATGCAGGAATGCCGCTAATGGAGGCACCAAATCCAGTTTGATAATAACCATCATTGTTGGCTTTTTTAAAATAATTTACCACATCAGTAATTGTAATGGGTACCAAAGGTATGGAAGGAAAATCAACACCATTAATAGCCAAATCAGAATCGTAATCGGCTGAAAAGGGGTTATTGAAATATAATTGATAGGCAAAATTGGTAGAAGCAACTGTCATATATTGTATAGTATCCAAGCCATTGCTAGTTAATCCTGTGTAGTCCCAAGTGGTGTTTGGACCGGTAACATTTAAATCAATAACACTTGTGTTTTGTGCATTGTCGCGCACATACAAACTGCTTGTAGTTGGCAAATCGGCACTATTAATGGTAATTTGTGCCCATGCATTTGTGGTGATAGCCAGAGCAATTAAATGGAGTAAGTTTTTTTTCATGGATTTCGAATTTAATGAGTAAAGATATGAAATAAAGCGAAAAGCAAAATATGCTTACCAGAATTTTATTGAAAATTTCTGCTTATATAAGTATACAAATGGATTACGACTGAAATAAGTAGATTTTTTGAAATCATAATAAAGATGTTTTTTCTAAACCATGCACCACCAAATTTTCATGTTGAATATGGAGATTTCAAAGCTATTATCAATATAAAAACACAAGAAAACATAGAAGTCGATTTACCTGTTAAACAATTAAAACCAGTGCAAGCATGCGCCATTATTGATGAAATTGAATTGGAAGATAATTTTATAAATTTAAATAACAAACAACCTTCGTGGAAAAAAATTGACCCTTTAAAATAAATATTCTAAGTGATAAACCTCTAACCCAAAGCATTCACCACACGCTCAATTTCTTCAAATAGTTTTTTTTCTGAAGCCTTAATTTCACCATCAGCTTTCATAATTTGATACAAATTTTGCAACAAATTAAGACCTTTTTGTTTATCTGATAAATGTTTATGAGCACTAATTTTAATGGCTTCTAACCTATCTTCAGGCGCAATAACTTTATACTTTTTAAATACAATGCCTATTAATAATTCGTGTCCAGGATTATTAAAATGTTCTAAATCCATCTTGTCGAAAAGTACTTCTACCTCTTGTAAACTCAATTCATTGTCCACATTGGCCATGCAGAGATAAATAAACAATACATATTCGCTAAAGCTAAAATTACTAAGTGGCATGGCTCTATTTTTTACAAAAGTAAGGCATAATGATATGGATGAAGGTTAAAAATAACTAAACACCTTTTCTCTCCCCAATTTGCTGGCGCCACATGGCATAGTACAATCCTTTTAACTGCAATAATTCATTATGTGTGCCGCTTTCAACAATGCTTCCTTTTTCTAAGACAATAATTTTATTGGCATGCATAATCGTAGAAAGTCGATGTGCAATCAGCACGGTGATGTGCTCTCTGTTGGCACTCACTTCTCTGATAGTTCTACTAATTTCTTCTTCAGTAATAGAATCAAGCGCTGAGGTAGCTTCATCAAACACAATCACATCTGGTTTTCTTAACAAGGCTCTGGCAATGGAAAGTCTTTGTTTTTCGCCTCCCGAAACTTTTACACCACCTTCGCCAATAATCGTATCCAGTCCTTTATCGGCACGTTTCAGTAAATTTTGTGCGGCAGCTTTTTCTAACACCTCATAACAATCTTTATCACTGGCTTCAGGTTTTACAAACAATAAATTTTCTCTAATGGTTCCCGAAAACAGCTGTGTATCTTGCGTTACAAAGCCAATATGTTCTCTTAGTTGGTCAAAATCGATAGCTTCATTGGGATGATTATTATATAAAATTTGTCCGTTTTTAGGGGTGTACAATCCAACTAATAATTTTACTAAGGTAGTTTTTCCACTGCCCGAAGGACCAACAAAAGCAACTGTTTCGCCTTTTTTTACTGTAAAATTTATGGCGGTAAGCGCATCTGTTGATGAACTTAAATGTTTAAATGAAACCGCTTTAAATTCTAAACTATTTAAGTGCTCAATTTTAACAGGTGAAGCTGGCTTTACTTCTACAGGTGTATCAATTATTTCTTTAAAATTGGCTAAAGAAACTTCAGTTTCGCGATAAATATTAATGATGTTACCTAATTCTTGCAAAGGACCAAAAATAAAGAAGGAATATATAAAGAGTGAGAAAAATTCACCAACAGAAATCTTTTGCGCATAAATTAAATAAAGCATCATAAAGAGTATAGCATTTCTTAACAGGTTCACAAAGGTGCCTTGTACAAAGCTTAAGCTTCTGATGTAACGTACTTTTTTAAGTTCTAATTTTAATATTTTCTCGGTGGTATTGTTTAATCTTATAATTTCTTGTTGCGATAAACCTAAACTTTTTACCAACTCAATATTTCTTAAAGATTCTGTGGTGGAGCCTGCCAAAGCCGTTGTTTCACCAACAATTTTTTTCTGAATGATTTTAATGCGTTTGCTTAAAACAGAACTTAAAATTCCTAAAACGGGTATCGTTAAAAAATAGACTGGAGCAATTACCCAATAAACATTAATAGCATAAACTACCACAAAAATAATTCCAACAATAGAGGTAAACAAAACATTCACCATAGCTGTAATAAGCTTTTCGACATCTGTTCTTACTTTCTGCAATTTGCCTAGTGTTTCGCCACTTCTTTGATCTTCAAAAACGGTGTATGGAAGTTCTAAAGAATGTTTTAATCCATCCGAATATATTTGTGCACCTAAGCGTTGAACAATTACATTTACATAATAATCCTGAAAGTTTTTTGCAATTCTTGAAATCATGGCCACACCCATGGCAGCCAATATAAGCATGCCAGCACCTTCAATAAATTCATCATGCGTTTTGCTCTCAAACTTGGTTACATATTCATCAATAATTTTTCTAAAAATCCATGGATCGAGTAAGGAAAAAATTTGATTGATGGCTGCTAAAAAAAGTGCAAGCACAAGTAATTGCCAATATTTTTTAAGGTAGCCGTATAAAATGGTCATTGAATTTTTTTTGAAAAGACTTGCAAAAGTAGCAAATAAAAGGTAGCTGCTTTGAAATTCTTCTGTTGGAACAATTGCCTATTTAAAGAATAGTCTTTCAGCTATTTATTCATCATTTTGTCACTATAGGTTTTATAATTTCGCCAATTTCTCTCAGCATCATGGCTGTTGCTCCCCAAATAACATGTTCACCAAGTTCAAAAGCCGGAACTTTCAAAAACAAACCTGATGAAGCTTCAATTTTTTTAATTTTTAAAAGCGAAGGGTTATTTAAATCCAGGATGGGAAATTTAACAATAGATTTTACCTCTCTGGCATTGATAACTAATTCTGGTAAATTTGAAATATAACCCAGGTAGGGCTGTACAAAAAAGTTACTCACTGTAATATAAAGTGGCGATAAGGATGAAATGAGCTCAATACTTTTTTCATGGATGCCAACTTCTTCTTGTGTTTCGCGATAAGCGGTAATCAATAAATTTTCATCTTGTTCTTCTTTTTTACCACCAGGGAAACTAATTTGACCACTGTGTTTTCCTTCATATTGATGGCGCTGGGTAAGCAATAAATGAATGGTCTCGTTTTCTTGAAAAAGTAAAGCAAAAACAGCACTTTGCTTGTAGTTATTAATCTGATCTAAATAGTTGTTGGGAATTGTCCTCCCTTCTGGTAGCATGGATTTATGAGCTTCAATACCAGGTAATTTTTTTTCAACTTCCTGTTTAATGGCTGAAGCAAGATTTTTTAAATTATTCATCCTATATTTTTTATAAGATTAAAAATTGAAAATGCCTGAGGAAAAAAAGTAACAGATCAATCCAATCAAAACAATTCCTACAATATTTACCCACAGACCTATGCTATACATATCTTTTACTTTTATAAAACCACTACCATAAACTATGGTATTTGGTGCCGTTGCAACTGGCAACATAAATCCAAGCGAAGCCGCTAATGTGGCTGGTATCATTAAACTTATGGCTGGAAGTTTTAAGGAAACAGAGAGTGCCAATAATATAGGCAAGGCCAATTGTATGCTGGCCACATTTGACGCAAATTCACTAATAAATGTGATGAGTATGCAAATGCCAAATGTAATTAAAAGAAGGTGTTTAGTATTTAAATTTTGTAAACCATGTGCCAGCAAATTGCTTAGCCCCGATAGCTCAAAACCTTTAGCCAAGGCAAAGCCACTTCCAAAAAGCAGCATAATTCCCAATGGAAGTTTTTTACAATCTTCCCAGGAAAGTAAAGTGCTTCCTGCTTCTTTTTGTGAAGGAATAAAAAATAAGAATGTTGCCATAACAATTGCTACGGTGCTATCTTGAATAAATTCTTTATGCAAAAATAGATTGCTCCAACCGCTAAATTTAAAATTTCCAATGAGTAAATCACTGCGCGAAAACCAAAGAAATGCAGTCACAATAAATATCATTCCTACAATTTTTTCATCTCTTGTGAATGGTCCAATTTTTTGATATTGATCTGTAAAATACTTTTGCGTTAATGCTATTTTTAATTTTTGTAATTTAAAATGGTTTCTGATTAAAAAGTAGGTGCTTAGCACCAGTATTAGAGCAATAGGAAAGGCAAGTAGAAACCATGTTGAAAATGTCAATTGGTTTTGATCTGCAAAATTACCATTATAAAAACTATAAAAAATCATATTGGTTGGTGTGCCAACTAAAGTGGCCATTCCTCCAATGGATGCTGCGTAAGCTAATCCAATCATCAATGAACCGCCTATGACATTGTAATGAGCATCATTTTCTTTGAACTTCATGACAATGGCGGTAACAGCTGCATACAGCATCATAACAGTGGCAGTGTTGCTCATCCACATACTAATAAAAAATGCCACAAACATAATTCCACCTAAAATATTTTGCGGACTGTTGCCAACTTTTGAGAGTATATATAAAGCTAAGCGGCTATGTAAATTACTTTTTTCTAGCGCATAACTTAACATAAATCCACCCATAAAAAGAAATATGACTTGATCCATATATTGCGATGCCACAGTTTTTGCATCAGCTATCCCTAGGGTTGGGATAAGTATAAAAGGAAGTAAACTTGTAATAGGTAAATCAACAGCTTCGGTGAGCCACCATGTAGCTACCCAAACAGCAACAGCGGCCATTTTGCCCTCTTGCTCATGATCGAAAAAAGAAAATAAAGCATAGGTAATGAAAAACAAAACAGGTCCCAATACAATTTTAAAAAAATTAGGGACTTTCATTTTTATACTAATAATTTATCCAACACGGTAAGAATTCTTGCAGTTGTTTTGCCATCCCAAAGCGGTGGAATGTTGCCCGATTTGTATGCTCCTTTTTTTATTTGATCTACTTTATTAAGGATGGTTTCAATCTCAAATGGTACGAGTTCATTAGAGCCTGTGGTAACTGTTATAGGCCTTTCTGTATTAGGTCTTAACGTTAAGCAAGGCACTTGTAAAAAAGTTGATTCTTCTTGAATTCCACCACTGTCTGTCAGAATTAATTTAGCATCTTTCACTAATTTTTGAAATGAAAAATAATCTAATGGTTCTGTTAATATTAAATTTTTATTGTTTCTAAAGTTTTCACCCAAATTAAAGGCATCTATATTTTTTAATGTTCTTGGATGAATTGGGAAAACAATTTTAAAATCATTACTAATCTGATTGATTAACGCGGATAGCTTTTTCAATCCTTCTAAATCATCAACAGTAGCGGGTCGATGCATAGTCATTAAAATAAATTTTTTGGGCAACAATCCTAAATCATTTAATATTGATGCCCGATCAATTTCATTTTGAAATGCAACCAAGGTATCTATCATGGTATTGCCCACAAAAAAGATATTTTCATTATTTTTATTTTCCGCAATTAAATTGTCATAACCACTTTGTTCGGTTACAAAAAAATAGTCGGTAATGGCATCAGTTAAAACTCTGTTATGTTCTTCAGGCATGGTCTTGTCGTTACTCCTTAAACCGCTTTCTAAATGTGCAATTTTTACACCCATTTTATTGGCTGTGAGTGCAGCTGCAAAGGTAGAATTTACATCGCCTACAACGATAATTAAATCGGGCTTTTTGGTATTTATTTCTGATTCAAGTTTAACCATAATTTCTGCCATTTGCGTATTGGCAGAAGCAGGTTTTACATTGAAAAAAATATCGGGAATTAAGTTAAACTGTTCAAAAAAAACATCGGCCATTTTAGCATCAAAATGTTGTCCTGTGTGAGCAATTTTAATATTTATACCGGGAACATTTAAAGCTTCCTTTTTGAATTGAGTAACCTTTATAAAATTAGGTCTGGTTCCTACAATAATTAATACTTCTTTCTTTGTCATAGGGTATAAATATATTTTAATGTGTAAATGTAAATATTTTGCGGATTAAATATTAAATTAACTATGGAGTAAAACTTTTTGGGCAAAAAAAAATCTCTCCAGTGGAGAGATTTTTTTCATCAATAAACTTTTCAGTTTATTTTTTCTTTGGAGCTGGAGCTGCTTTTTTAGGAGCTGCCTTCTTAGCTGCTGCTTTTTTAGGAGCTGCTTTCTTTGCTGCTGCTTTTTTAGGAGCTGCCTTCTTAGCTGCTACTTTTTTAGGAGCTGCTTTCTTAGCTGCTGCTTTTTTAGGAGCTGCTTTTTTTGCTGCTGCTTTTTTAGGAGCTGCTTTCTTTGCTACTACTTTTTTAGGAGCTGCTTTTTTTGCTGCTGCTTTTTTAGGAGCTGCTTTTTTTGCTGATGGTTTTGTTGCCATGTTTTTTGTTTTTAATTAATCCATTAATTATTTGATACAAAGAAAAACAATTGTTGATGAATGCAAAAAAAAATACACGCTAATTTATTAACACTGTTGTGTTAGTTTCCATCTGTTTTGTTTTTTACGAATCTTATTTTATAAAAATAGAACAGCAATTTAATTTTAAATAAACACTTGAAATGCTATTATTTAAAGATGTTTTAGCGTGTTTTAATTTTATGAAATGAAGCATTTTATATTTTTATTTTAGAAAATAAATGCCTTTGTAATTTCTATTTAATTTTCTGAATTAGAAATTCATTTTCAAAATATTTATGAATTATATTTCTATATAACTTAATTATAGCAGGTGTTACAAGCTATTATATTTTTTTGAATTTGGGCAACCCGTAATAAATATTGGATAATGAATTTCAAATTTTAGTTGATAAGAAAATTAATATAAAAATGAAATAAATGAAATTGAAGTTTAAAAAAGTAAATAATTTATTTTGCTCAAACACTATCTATTTAAAGCTTTCGGAATGATAGTATTTTGCCATTTTGTTTTTTATGAATGATGCATTCTTACGAAAAGCATTGTTGATAACATTCAAAAAAATACCCTTGAAAAAGAAAAAGAAAGTAAGAATTACTGATTTTTGATAGTTAATTCTTCAATAATATTTTTTGCTTCGGCAAATTTTTCAATAATAAATAAGGCATAATGCATATCTACAAAAATGTTTCTTACAATAGTTGAATCATACTTAATATCACTCATGGTGCCTTCCCAATTTCTATCAAAATTTATTCCTATCAATTCGCCATTGGCATTTAAAACAGGACTGCCAGAATTACCTCCTGTGGTATGATTACTGGCGATATAGGCAATACGTAAATTTCCATCTTTGTTGGCATACCTGCCATAATCTTTTTGCTCAAATAGTTTCTTGAGTTTAGGATGAATAGTAAACTCTGATAACTTTTTATTTTCTTTTTGCATGGCGCCATTTAATAAAGTGTATTCCTTATAATGAACTCCATCAGCTGGGTTATAGCTACGCACATTTCCATAGCTTATTCTTAATGTACTGTTTGCATCTGGATAAAATTTCTTTTCAGTGTTTATAGTCATTTGGTATCCCATATATTTTCTATTTGCAATTTGAAGAGCACTGTCAAGTTTTAAAAATTCTGGTTGTACCTTTAAAGTATAATAGCTATCAAATAGTCCGACTAATTTTATAACAGGGTCTTTTTCTAACTTTTTAATTTTTAAAAAAAACGCACTCCAATATTTATCTAGTTTTTTTGGGTCATTTAAAATTGAATTTCTATAAATCAATGCAGACCACAAAGCTGTATTTGAATTGAATTTTTCTTTTAACTCCTCAAATAATTCTTTTGGCATTTGACTGGCCATGTCCTCATAATATATTTTCATGAGCGCTGCAAAAACATCTTGGTCGGCTCTTGCATCATAATTTTTAAAAAATCCTATGGCTGCCTTTTTTAAATTTTCAATTTCTTTATCTTGAGCTATTTTATCTTTTTCTAAACTTCGTATTTTTATTAAAGCGTTTTTAAAGGTGATTCCAAAATTCATTAATTCAGAAGCTTTAAATGCTTCAGTAAAATAATCTTTCTGTTTATTATATAAGGTATACTTATTGTATAGCATTTCTAAATCTATTATTATGGTAGAAGCTTGCACATTGTTTTGATAAATTGCTTTTTTTAGAAACTCCTTTTCTTCTTTTTGCTTTTTTTGAATAACATCTAGTCTATCAATACCCAAATTCTCGCCCTGCCATTTTTTATAGGCATTGGCAGTAGTAGAATACTTCGCTGCATATTTAATTCTTATAGTATGGTTGTTGCGCATGTAACCATCTAACACTTCTAATTTTTTAGCACGCAATTTTATTTTCGAAGGATTAGCAACTTCCCTAATCATTTTAACGGCATGCGATGATAGGTATTCAGTTGTTCTTCCGGGAAAACCATAAACCATCGTAAAATCACCTTCTTTAATATCGCTTAAAGAAATGGTAAAATGGTAGCGTGGTTTAAATGGTACATTATCCAAACTGTAAGCTGCTGGTTTATTTTCCTTATTGGCATAAATCCTGAACAATGAAAAATCAGCACTATGGCGCGGCCACATCCAATTGTCGGTTTCACTTCCAAACTTTGCAATGCTCGAAGGTGGTGCACCAACAAGGCGCACATCAGTAAATGTTTCTGTAATAAAAAGATAAAATTGATTGCCATTGTAAAATGATTTAACTACAGCGCCATAGTGAGTGCCTTCCTTTGATTTCGATTCTATTTCTTTAATTTTTTCCTGAAGTAACTTTTCTCTTTGCCATTCATTTGCCACATCTTTAATAGCATTATTAATTTGAATGGTTACATCTTCCATACTTATGATAAAGGTAACAGACAAACCTGGGTTAGGCAATTCTTCTGTTTTGCTTTTTGCCCAAAAACCTTCCGTAAGGTAATCATTGTCAATAGTTGAATGTTGCTGTATTTGACTATAACCACAATGATGATTAGTCATTAATAAGCCTTCGGCAGAAATAATCTCACCAGTACAACCTGCACCAAAAAGTACAATGCCATCTTTTAAACTGGTTTTATTTACACTATAAATATCTTCAGCACTCAGTTTGCAACCTTTACTTTGCATATCAGCTTCATTTAAACTTTTAAGCAACATTGGAATCCACATCCCTTCTTCGGCCTTACTCAGGTTTAAAAAGCAAACGCTTACTATTAACATCAAGTATTTTTTCATCATCATCTATTATTTAATGAATTTCATTGTATCTTTGAGAAATCAATGTTACAAATATGAACTTTATTTTTAAAATAGTAATATCAACGCTGGCTATATTGGTTACGGCAAATTTACTTCCTGGAGTAAAATTAGATGGTCCTTTAACTGCTATCATTTTGGCGGCCACCTTAGCTTTTTTAAACACAATCGTAAAACCAATAATGATTGTACTCACCATTCCAATCACAATTTTTAGCTTAGGTTTATTTTTAATTTTTATAAATGCTTTTATCATTCTTTTTGCTTCTTATATTGTAGATGGATTTAAAGTTGAAGGATTTTGGTGGGCATTTCTTTTTGGAATCATTTTATCTATTGTAACCTCCATTTTTGAATCCATTGGCCGTCCGAAAAGTGAAGCCGAGGATTAAGCCTTTTCCGAACTGTTTTTATTAAAAGTATTCAACATTCTAATTTTAATTCTTTAATTGACTTAACTTTGGGGTATAATTATTTACTATGAGATTTGCTGCTATAGACGTTGGTTCAAATGCTGTTAGATTGCTTTTTTGCAATGTGTTTATAAAACCAGATGGCGAAACAGTTTTTAAAAAGGCAAGTTTGATACGCATTCCAATTAGGTTAGGAGAGGATGCATTTAGTAATCAATATATCACCAAAGATAAAGAAGACAAGTTGGTCAACACAATGATTGCTTTCAAACATTTGATCACGGTGCATGATGTTATTTCATATAGAGCCTGCGCAACTTCTGCCATGCGTGAAGCACTAAATAGCGACCATATTGTGAGTCGTATTTTTACTGAATCGGGTATTAAACTCGAAATTATTGATGGTAAAAAGGAAGCCGAAATTATATACTCAAATCACATTGCTGAACAATTGTCAATCAAAAGACCATACCTATATATAGATGTTGGTGGAGGAAGTACAGAGTTAACTTTGTTTGATGAAGGTAAAATCATTGATTCTATATCCTTTAATATTGGTACAATTAGAATTCTTCAAAATAAAATTTCTAAAGGCTCATGGAACGAACTTAAAGATTGGATTTATAGAGTTACTAATAAATATGCCAATATTGGAGGAATAGGTTCTGGTGGAAATATCAATAAGTTGGTAAACCTCGCCAAGAAAAAAGATGAACGCCAAATATCGCATGCTAAATTAAAAGAGATTTTTGCTCAACTCAGTATTTATTCGCTTGAAGAAAGAATTACGATCTTAGGCTTAAACCCCGATAGAGCCGATGTAATTATTCCTGCTACAGAAATATTTTTGTTTGTAATGAAACACGCCAATATCGATAAAATAATGGTACCACAAATTGGTTTATCTGATGGAATTATACATCTACTTTACGAAGAGTTTTTAAGAAATAGTGCTGCTACGGCTAAACTAGCTGGTTTTGAATAATAGCCATTTCATATAACTTTTTAACCGTATTACTTTATATAAATTTTTGGCATTACTTTTTTGTTAGTATTGAAATAGATTGATTTCCGCAATTAAACAATAAGTCTAATATACTAAGGTTACCTGTAAAGCCCAATTTGTTTTCAAATACTTGATGGTAGCTTTCGCATGCTTGTGTTGACCAATTAAAATTCCTGTAATCATTAGTATTTTCGTATTCTTTAAAGTAGGCGGTGCTGTTTTCAAACGGCTTGTTTATTTTCAACCATTTTGAAATTTGTTGGTGAATTAAGCGATTCCATTCAATAAGATTTTCCACTTTTATGTTATAAATTGATTGCAAATCATCTATGTAAAACTCAAAAAATGGAGAAGACTTATAAGCGGTTGCCAGTGTTTTTATATGTTGTCGCTGCCAATTTGTTTTATAGCAAATGCTAACTTCCTTCACTAACATATTGTTTTTTCTTTCACTTAATGGCACAGTCAAAATTAGCTTTCCATTTGAAGTCGCAATTTCACATCTGTTTCTTATCGTTTGTTTAATAAAGTGTTCATGTTGCTCCATCAGCAAGATGTCGCTTTTTAACAAGGCTTTGTAATAATTAATGGGTGCAGCAAAAGAGGTGCAAAAGATACTTTTCATACCGCAAAATTATTTAAATACTTTAAGTATGTAAAATTTAATAAAAATCCTGTTTTGTAGCGTTTAATTTTTAGTAAATTTGTGTAACAAAATATACTTGTAATGAAAAATAGTTTAATTGTTTTTGCGCTTATCACGCTTGCATTTATTGCACCAGCTAAGAAAAAAGTTTTCATTTGCACCGATCCTAAAAGTCAAATATTTCACCTTGAAGAACTTTGTAAAGAATTAGAGAAATGTAAATTTGGTATAAAGGAAGTTAAAGAAAGTGAAGCAACGGATCAGGAAAAAAGATTATGTAAATTGTGTAAAGAAAATGAGAAGAAGGTAGAAGAAAAGAAATAACATTTCTTTAAATTCTATTGCATCCAATAATTAATGGTTTTTCTTTTTAGCAATTAATTTATTATTCTTGGTCTCAAACAGCCAGGTACTATCAAAAATATCATTTAAGTATCTGCTAAAAAAACGGATTCTGATATTGCTCGTTTTCTCATTTTCATCCTCCCTTGAAACTCCAGTAAATTCAACTAACTTTAAGTGATTTTTTGCAGTAATGTAATGCTTCACAATTTTAACCACAGTGGCCATCACATAGTATTGATCATGCTGTTTAGTTTCGCTGTATTCTTCGCCCTCAAACTCCTCATTGATAACGCCAAAAACTACTGTTACGTGCAAAGGATTGCTCTCCCTTCTGCCAAACATTACTTCGTATTGAATTCCTTTTTTTGTGGTAAAACTATATAATCCATTTTCCCCAAAATCGGGATACAAAATAGGATAGGGTATTATAGGCATAAATTAATGGTTAAATTTGGAAGTGAGTTTTTTTGAATTACCTTTTTTGTCAATAATCGTAACTTCAAAAATATGTTCTCCATCGGTTTTTAAAAGTTTTTCATCAAAATTATAAGTCAATGTTTTCTCTTTATTATCATGTTGCAAAAGCACCCAAACCCCATCAATTGTTCCTTTATAATTCTTTATGCCCGACAAATTATCACTTATTTTTAAATCAATTTTATTTTGTTTGAAGACTGACTTTTCTTTATCATAATTTAATAACTTTATGGTAGGAGCAGTGGTATCCATCATTACGGCAAAATTACCAAAGTTTCGCAGTTTTGCTACTACAAATCCATTTTCATACTCACCACCTTCACTTGAAGGATGCCCCTCATCATCAATACTCACCATAAGTAACTTATCTTTGTGTTTTAATGCCAAAGCCTTAGGTTTAATGCGCAATGTGTAAGCGCTATGAACTGGGATTTCTTCATTTAGTATATGATGAATAGCCGAAAGCAATTTTCCGGTACCAGCAGTTTTATCATACTTAAAAACAACATCCTGATACAAACAATTGAAAGGAATATCAACCAAAACATCTTCTTTCATAAATTGGTTGGCCTTGTTGAATAGAAATAAATCTTTCGAAGATTGCGCTTTAATAGTTGATGTTGAAATGGCGCTTTTACACTTCATTTCAAATGAACTGGTATTATTCTTAATGTCAAAAGCGTTTATTATTACAGTGTGATTTAGAGTATCATTAAATTCAAAAACACCTTTGCGCTCATCGGTTTCATACTGTTTTAATTTATTGCCTGGCAAAATAAAGCATCTTTGATACCTGTCTTTGTTTTTCTTCATTTTAGCAAAATCAAGATGAGCATTAATATAGCGTGTTTGGTCAAATGCAAAATGATTACAGGCATATTGAAATAATTTTGTGCTATCTATTTTTAGTTGATAAGCATAAGTTCCATTTTTATTGGAAGTAAAATTTTCAACATCATAGGTAATTAATCCAAATCCAATTTTACCACTCAAGGTGATATCTTCCTTTATTGAATAATTGTTACTCCCTAATTTTTTTACTTCGTAATATTTGGGCGTGTTGCTGCCATTTACTTTTGATTGCTGATCTAAAGGATAAATGGCTATTCCTTCAATACTTGGTGGAATACTATCTTCAATATTAAACCCAAAAAAATAAGGATTTATTATTTCCTCTGTTTTTTGATCTCTAATTTCAAAATGTAAATGAGGCCCTTCACTTCCACCGGTATTTCCCGAAAGTGCAATGATTTGGCCTTGCTTTACCAGAATCTCATTTTTTTGAGGAAATAAATCTACCTCAAACGATTCAAGTTCATATTGTTTTTTAATTACGTAATTCGAAATAGTGCTATCATAGCGTTGCAAATGCCCATAAACCGAAACATAACCATTATTATGGGTAATGTACAAAGCATTGCCATAACCAAAGGCCGAAACTTTTATTCTGGAAACATAACCATCGGCCACAGCTTTTATTAGGTAACCTTCTTCAGCATTGGTTCTAAAATCGAATCCCGAATGAAAATGATTGCTCCTTAATTCGCCAAAATTACCAGCTAAACTCAGTGGAATATCCATAGGATTTATGAAATCTCCTTTTGGATAAATAGTGTTGTTTTGAGCACTTATTTTAGTACTCAACAAACCAAGCAAAAGCAAAGAATTTATTATTTTAAGAAACATGTGCCCAAATTTCGACTATTAATGCGCTTGTTTAAAGCCTATTTAGCTTAAATATTAACAAAAAGCACCTCAAAATTTGGAACCTTGCCCCAATAAAAGTAAATTTGCAGGACAAGAACTGAGATACATGCAAAACGAGTTGAAGCTAAATATCACAAGTCTTCAATCAAAAATTGAGAAATTAATTTTTTTGCATAAGAAGGTTTTGGAAGATAACTTAAAAATGCAAGCCCTTGTTGAAGGTTTGCAATACCAGCTATCTGAACAAAATAAACAGATCGAAAGACTTGAAGTTGAAAAGATTGAATTGCTCAAAAGTATACCTATTGCACCTTCAAAAATAATGGAAGGAAATGAGGTAAGCGCAGAGCAAATTGATGAAATGGTGCGGGACATTGATAAATGTATAGCATTACTTAGTATTAATAAAAAAAGTGCAGAGCTAAATTAAAAAAGATTGAACTACATCTAAAAATGACAGAAGTAACGGTTAGTTTAAATATAGCAGGTAGAAATTATCCGTTAAAGGTAAACAAGGAAGATGTGGCCAAATTGAACGAAGCAGAAAGAATGATTAACGCCAAGCTTGATCTTTACGAAAAAAGTTTTTCAGTAAAAGATAAACAAGATTTATTGGCCATGTGCATCATTAATTTTGCTACCGAAATTACTCGTAAACAAGACGAAATTCAAGAGTACGAAAATATAGCACTACAAATTAAAGATACTGAGCAATACCTAAACACTTATTTGAATAAAATAGTTCTTTGAAAAAATTGCCCTGTAAATTATATTTTCAGGGTGCTGCATAAGTAAAATTATGCATATACAGCATGCCCGCATGCTGTTCAGATTGTACGTTTTTTAAACTCAACAATTAAAAAAAATAAGGAAAAGCTGCAAAATAGCAAGAGCCAGGCTCCAACACTTCGGTGTATTATTTTAGGATAATCAGGTGACGTTCGAAATATTTTAGCATCCTTAAAGTTACTATTGGGGTTTAATACAAACCTTATCTTTTGAACAGTATGTGGGTTTTTTTATGAAATAATCCGAATAAAAAATTATAATATCAACCCTAAATTAGTATAAACAAAAAGCAAATAAATTCAAATAAACATGGACATAATTATGATCATCATAGGCCTTATAGTTGGTTTGGCAGTCGGCTATTTTTTGGCATCAACAGCACTCAAAAAGAGTATCGAAGCCAAAAGTGCACAAGTGGTAAAAGATGCCGAAGCAGAAGGCGAAGTAATTAAAAAAGATAAAATTCTTCAGGCAAAAGAAAAATTTTTACAATTAAAAGCAGAGCACGAAGCACACATTAACGAAAGAAATCAAACCATTCAGGTTGGAGAAAATAAAATTAAGCAAAAGGAACAATCGCTCAATGCCAAAATAGAGGAAAATCAGCGCAAGCAAAAAGAACTTGATACCTTAAAAGATACCCTGGCTTTGCAAACAGAAATGTTGCAAAAGAAGCAACAAGAAGTGGATAAAGGGCATAAAAGACAACTTGAACAGTTAGAAACAATTTCGGGATTAAAGGCCGAAGAAGCCAAAGCACAATTAGTAGAAGCTTTAAAAAATGAAGCCAAAACTGCTGCACTTTCTCATATTAAAGATACCATGGATGAGGCAAAGTTAACCGCCAATAAAGAAGCTAAAAAGATTGTGATCCAAACCATTCAGCGCGTAGCCACAGAGCATGCCGTTGAAAATTCGGTATCGGTTTTTAATATCGAAAATGATGAAATTAAAGGTAGAATTATTGGTAGAGAAGGCCGTAACATTAGAGCTTTAGAAGCTGCTACGGGTATCGAAATTATTGTTGACGACACGCCTGAAGCCATTATTCTAAGTGGTTTTGATCCTGTAAGAAGAGAAATTGCCCGTTTAGCTTTGCATCAATTGGTTACCGATGGTAGAATTCATCCAGCGCGTATTGAAGAAGTGGTGGAGAAAGTAAAAAAGCAAATTGAAGACGAAATTGTAGAAACAGGTAAACGCACTACCATTGATCTTGGTATTCATGGTTTGCATCCAGAGCTCATCCGTATGGTGGGTAGAATGAAATACCGTTCATCTTATGGCCAAAACTTATTACAACATTCGCGCGAGGTTGCTAATTTGTGTGCTATTATGGCTACAGAGTTAGGTTTAAATGTAAAGCTAGCCAAGCGTGCAGGCTTATTACATGATATAGGAAAAGTGCCCGATGATGAACCAGAATTACCACATGCTATTTTGGGGATGAAGTTGGCAGAGAAATATAAGGAGAATGCTGAAGTATGCAATGCTATTGGCGCCCATCATGACGAGATAGAAATGACAAGTTTAATTTCTCCAATTGTTCAGGTTTGCGATGCTATAAGCGGTGCACGACCAGGCGCAAGAAGAGAAATTGCAGAATCATACATCAAGCGATTAAAAGATTTAGAAGCCTTGGCTTTATCTTATCCTGGCGTGTTAAAAACATATGCTATTCAAGCTGGTAGAGAACTAAGAGTTTTGGTAGAAAGCGAAAAAATTTCTGATAAAGATTCAGAACAATTATCGTTCGATATCTCTCAAAAAATACAAACAGAAATGACTTACCCTGGCCAAATAAAAATCACGGTAATCAGAGAAACAAGAGCAGTAAATTACGCAAAGTAAAATACCTAACACACAATCAAAAGGAAAGGAGTTTCAGCAATGGAACTCCTTTTTTGTTTTGGGCGCGTCCCTCCATACCATCCCGTCCCGAGGAATCGGAATCGGGATGGAGGGACCGGGCTTTTACCACTCGCTTTTTTGTAAATTACAATACCTTGTAATTTACAAAAAGAGCTCAAACAATGGTGCAATCCCTCGCGCGGTATACAAAACTTAACTTTGTTAAAGTTTTAAACTTTAACAAAGTTGACTTCTAAACTGACGCGCGCATCAAGCGCATGCCCCTTCCCCATCTTGTCCTCGTTCCGAAACTTAGGAAGTAACGAGGACGACTACAATCTATAATGATTTCTTTTACATCCTTAACTTAATGACATTGGCTTAATGCCTATGCAGTTTGCAAAAAGCATAAAAATTTTACTTTGAACTTTATTTCAACATTCTGGTCAAAGAAATTGAAACATTACCCGAATAAAATCTACGTCTGTAATCAACAGAATATTTTTTTTCACTACCTTTCCTCGAAAATTCTCTGCTCCCGTTTTTTCTTTGAAAAATGGTATCTTCCCACCAACAAAATAAACCTAACATCCATTTTTTCGATATCTTGTAATCTAAAGCAAGTTGTGCCTGCCATCTAATATTAGCATCAAAAAATAAACGGGATTTAGTATCAGCTATTTTAAAATCATCATATCCTAAGTCATGTGTGGGTTTATAATAATTAAAAATACTTTGTTGTTGACTTTTATATGTTTTAAAGCGTGAGTAGCCTAGCCAAAAATTAATCACTGGTCCTGCGCTCAAACTAAATTGAAACTTTTTATTTTTAGTAGCCGATTTATATCCGCCAGTGATTGGAATTCCCCACATAGGGTGTTGATACATGCCAACTATGGCACTATCTACAGGGCCTTTTGCATATTTATAATCACTATAATAATAAACTTTATGAGCCTTAACTGTATAATCTTTAATACCTAATTGCAAACCTGTTCTAAATATAAATCCATTGTTGCCAATGCTATCAATTTTAGTATCGTAATATAAACCTATAGCAGGTGCAATAACAGGAACATCAATACTGTCTAGTGCATAGCGAAAGCTCTTTAATTCATTAATTCTTCGATTGAGTTCATCTTTTTCAGCAGGATTACTTATTTTTCTGAACTTATATCTTGGTGCATTAAATTCTCGATAATTATATGTGCTTCCAATTGTTAATTTTAAATTAGTAATATCTTGAGCCAATGAAAATTTATAACTAATTAAAAAGCCAATTAACAGTATAAGCTTGCAGTTTGCCTTCATTATTGTTTAATTATTTTAAAGTTAATGCTTTCTGAAGTGTTGTAGATAATCAAATTATAAATTCCAGTGGCATATTCATTTAAAGATATAGTAGCAGTATTATTTTGTTGCAATGCACCTTCTAAAATTATTTTGCCCGTACAATCAATCAATTTATAGTTTCCTTTTTCACTTTCAAAATATTCAACATTAATTATATGTTGAGTTGGATTTGGATATACGTTAATAGATTGCATTTTATCAAATTTAGCATCATCTATAGGTTGCAATATTACTTGAGAATTCAAATTATCATTCGTTCTTAAATCATCACCACTCATATTCACTCTCCAAAATTTAAAAGCAACATCAGGATGATTTGCATCTAAATCAACAAAAGGTATTTTAAGTTTTAAAATATTTGCAACATTAGCCCAAGCATGTCTGGTTGCCAACTCAGCCCCAGTTTTAGTATCATAAACAACAATTACATATTGCCCTTGTTCAAAACCATCTAAGAGATATTTGGTTTTATTCCCTTCTTGATATGCAAATTTATTTGAAATAAACGGAGTACTTGATGCCACAAAAGCGTTTAAACTATCCGAGTATTCTATATCAACATTCCAATTATAATGTTTATTGTGCAGCCAACCAAAGCCTTTGTTACTATGGCTTAAAGTAGCATCTTGCATCACAAATATTTCCATTTTATCCATAAGATCATGATTGTCATCAATGACATTTCCTTCAAGCCATGTAATAATAGCATCATCATTATCGCCCCAGGCACCACCACCATGATCCAATTGAAAGACACTTGTATTACTTGGTATATATCTGTTTGCTTCAAAATCGATATCATCAAAAAAAGAATTTAATGCACTAAAATTCTGAAACTTTTTTTCTATATTACTTCCACTTGTATATGCTTCCCAACCCTGCCAATTGAGCCCACTACCTGCCATACCACTGCAAGCTGTGGCCCATATCATATTGTGCATTTGAATATCTGTAAATGGGTCAATATTAAAGCCATCACTCATGCCTGCTTCACTAAAAAATACTGGTTTATCTGTAAATCTATTATGATCTGGGTTGCAGTATTCAATAACTGTTGGATTATAAACTATTTCATTCACAGCATTCCATCTTCCTCTATTTAAGTCTTCTGCAGCATAAGTTGGACTTGCCAAGGCATAGGGGTTCCAAGAAACAACATCGCAATTGCTACTATAAATAAACTTATCATGACAAACAATAGGAAATTCCAAAGAAGTTACTCCCGCCCCAGTAGGATTTGCAACATAAGACGATGAAATTAAATGATTAGGATAATTAGACTTTAATTGTTCTGCCATTGCAATTTGCCATTGTTCCCCTTTTTCTGCATATGATGAAAAAATTCTATAGGGATTGATCGTATCACCAATGATAGTTTTACCAAAATCATCAATTTCGCTATTTAATTGATAAATGCCAATAGATGCTGAATAGCCCCATCTTGCTTGAATATACCTTAATCTATTTTTAAAAAATCTTTGCGAATTACCTGCTGTGAAGAATTCTGTAACATCAACATTGCTAAGTTCATTTTTATAAGGATTTGTAAACCAATTAGCTCCATAATCAGTTGTCTCAATAATATCTTGAAATCCATAAGTTTGTAAACACCAAGTGGCAAAAATATTGTTATTTTCAAAGGTTTCAATATCCAAGTCTGTCTCCATCATTTTGTCTTGATTAATTTGGTAATTTCCAATAACATTTATTGGGTCCGCGCTTCTTCTATGAGTTAACTCAACACAATTAATCCCTCCTTCTCTATCTCCAAATGAAAGTATTCGAGTATAATTCCCACCGTTTGCAGCAATCTGACTAAATTGATACCTCCTATTGGCCATTCCTTGAGGATTCTTAAGAGGACCCTGACATGGGTTGTTTGAACAAGGTGTTTGTGGCACATTCATCCCAATAGGAAAAAAACTAGTTTTGTCATACCCATGCCTTAAATGCCTTTTATCAGTACCAACTTCTAAATAGCCTTTGGAAATGGCTTTACCACTGCTATTTGCTACACCCTGAAAATTAAACCCTAAAGGGGCCATTGTGGCATTCTGACTTACTATTGTACCATTTAAATCTAGTGCATGGTAACCACCATTTTCCCAATAAACCACTTTAAAGTAAATTACGTAATCACCAATATAAGGAGGAGCAAACCTAATCCTGAATGGATAAAGCGTTGCATTATTTACGGTCCAACTCAACATATCGGCTGTGGGACTTGCTTCCTGGTAATAAAAACCAAAAACAGTAGCATTAAAGTTTAAGCTATTACCTGCTGCTAATTGTGGATCGTTTATAGTGCCAGTGATAGTAGCTTCAACACTTATTTCTTGAGGATCGTAGGGGTTTAGGCCAGGGTGATTAGGGTTTGCAGCAGATGAATTGCTACTTAAAAATAACTCAATTTTGTTTTGTATTTCTTCAGGAAGTTCAATGCCATATTCTATTTTTTCATACAGTGGCACTTGAGGCGCAGCACTAGTAGCTTGGTAATTGGAAGCAAGACTGAAACTTTTTACACTTGCATGTACTTTAAAATCGGGATCTGAACTTCCGATATGCGTATTTTTAAAATGAATAGATTTGGCCGTTATATCCACTTGGCTATTACCCTCAATGGTAAAACTTCCACCGCCTAACATGTTATTAGGCGTACTTCCTAAATGTAAATTACTTGGATAATCAATTTTTAAATTTTCATTATTGATATTCCAAATATTTATGTAGCGGTCGTTAATTGGATACATTGTATTGCCTTGGCCATTGCTATTAAATATAAAAGCAATGAGGTATATTTTTATTAAAACTAACTTTTTCATAACACTTATTTTTTAGTTAGTTTTTCAATGAACTTTTTCCCATTAAGGCGCCAAGCTGACGCCCTGCCATTTTAAGTTTGGGCTTTGTGATGGCCTTTTTAATATTATCTCTATCATTACTCAAAACTTTAAAATTTTAGTTGGAAGTCATTCACTATCTTAATTTGAAAGTTCAATTCTAATTTACCATTGAAAGCTAAATGCACTTTTTTCTGCCATAATAACAAAGATATTAATTTCTTATAACAATCTATTGAAAAGAAACATTGCAGTAACAATGCCGGCACTAAGCCCCGCGCACAAGACTTGGCTTCAGCTCAGCGCCTAGATGCGCAGGACTTAAGGTACCCAACAAACTGCTGCTCACAAATTGTGAACTGTACTAGGTGCCAAATCTATCGTCAGTTCTGAAATAGGCAAATTGATAAATAACTTCATTATTAGATCTCATTTTTTTGGTTTGTTTCTTTTGAAGTAATAAGTCAATGCAATTGAAGGCAGAATAAAATTATTCAGATTAGAATCTCTAGAGTAATAATAATTAATATTTAATGAGGGCTCAATTATTCCAAACTTATTTAATTTAAATCTATGAAAATACCCTAAATTAAATTTCCAGTAACTGGCGTTATCAATATAACTTATACCATTTAACTTTTGCTCATTGTAATAATGAAATTTACCCCAAAAATAAGAAAAGCCAAATTCAGTAAATATCCCAAACTTTTTAAAAAATGAATGTCTGTAGCAAGTTTCAAACCCGGGAAAAATAGTAGTCACGATAGGATACGTATATGAAATAGTAATAGAATTCCGAAGTTTATTATCATTAATTTTAAATGAAACTTTAGTAGGAATAAAACCAAAGGCAAACTCATTTGACATTCCAATAATTATCTTACTTTCAGATAAAGTGGAATCGGTCATACAAAATGAATCGCTCACCGAAAATAAAAATATTATTACAGACGATAGGTTTATGAGGTTTTTCATAGCTTTATAAATTTTGAGAAATAATTGTTGTACCCATCACCAATTTGAATATAATACAAACCACTGGCCATACTTTTACAATCAATCAAAGCAGAGCTTCCATTTATAATATTATTATAAGTTATTTGACCCAATGCGTCCATTATTATTACCTTATAAATTTCTTGCTTTTTTAGATGAACATAAATAGCATTATCAGTTGGATTAGGAAATACTTGAATATCAAGATCATTATTTGTTTGATTTATTTGTGTTTTAGACTCCAATTTTTCGCACTGAGGAACAATAATCAATTGACTGAAATTATGTGAAGAGTCATTCATAAAACTAATTTTTAGTTTTACAGAATAATTACCAGGTTTATCAAATATAATTTCAGGAAATTGTAATTCTGACTTCCTGTCACCCCATATCCATTCGTATTTATTTACACCTAATGTATCATTAAACCAAACGTAATTTATTTTTATTGATTTGGTATTACAAGCCAAAGTATCAGGCTTTGGTGTATAAGGTATATTGCTACTGTTGTCATCTCTAAATGTAATACCACTTTTAGATGCTTTAAATGCAAAATCGTAATAGGTACCAGGGTAAGCAGGACTTAAGGTACCCAACAAACTACTGCTCACAAACTGTGAACTGTACCAAGCGCCACTGCCATCATCAGTTCTGTATAAGTTCACTTGATAAATAACTTCATAATTAAATCTCATTTTTTAGATTTATTTCTTTTGAAGTAATATTTTATATCAAAATTAATTAAAAACCGTGGCATAGTTAAATCATAAAAAAAATCTCTATCATTACTTTTAATACCCCAAAAATAAGTTAATGCAAGTGAAGGTTCTATAAC
>JBILPB010000144.1:0-8290 GCA_044374175.1 Bacteroidia bacterium
CAAATTTGCACCGTAGAGATTATAATGTTAGTCCGCAAATATTACCTAACGGACAAGAAGGGCTTACTGCTTTTTCAGGTGTATTTCAAACTACTGCCGATATTCCTTTTTTAAACTGCGTTAATATAGACAGTTCAAACTATACTGTTAACAATGCTTTTGCTCAATATTACAATCATTACCATTGTGCTTTTATGCCAGTTTATAGTGCATCAAATAATGAAATGCATACTGTATTTTTTGGTGGCATTGCGCAATATTACGATAGTTTGGGCATTTTAGTTCAAGATAACAATGTACCTTTTGTAAAAACAATTGCACGTGTTACACGCGATCAGAATGGCAATATGGCCGAATATAAATTGCCAATAGAAATGCCTGATTATTTAGGATCGAGTGCTGAATTTATTACCAACACAAACATGCCAGCCTATCCAAATGAAGTATTACAATTAGATAATTTGCCTAATGATACCAATTTGGTGGGTCATATATTTGGAGGCATCAACAGTACAGCCGCCAACATCTTTTTTACAAATACTGGTAGCGAAAGTACTGCTTCAGGAACTATTTACAAAGTATATCTTGTAAAGAATACAACAGTTGGTATCGACCACTTGAATGCACAAAGTACAGGCAATTTGCACATGCAGGTTTATCCCAATCCTAACAATGGAAATTTGAGTATCAAATTTAATTTGAACACCAAAGAAAAAGTAAAGTTAAGTGTGATGGATATGGAAGGTAAAAAAGTTTTAGAAGAAAACATCACGCAAGTAAACATCGGTGAAAACATGCTTGTACGCAAAATTGAAGCATTAAAAAATGGAGCTGTTTATATGGTAACCATCCAAACCTCAAAAGAAAAAGCAACACAAAAAATAATCATCAATCCTTAAATAAATCAACATGAATATCCAAGAATTAATTACCAATAAAAAAGGCACCATCGTAGATGTACGTACCGATATTGAATTTGAAGAAGCGCATGCCAATGGCGCCATAAACATTCCTGTATACGACTTTGCCAATAGTATCGAGGAAATTAAACAACTTGAAACACCAATCATTTTATGTTGTGCCTCAGGTGGAAGAAGCAATCAAGCATACAGATATCTTACTCAACTGGGAATTAGCTGTGTTGATGCTGGCCCATGGACAAACGTTTATCATTATCAAACTAAAAAATAAAAATACGATGTTAAATACACTCAAACAATTATTTGGATTAGGTCCAAAAGTTAGCTATGCTGAATTAGTAAAAGAAGGCGCCATTATCCTTGATGTTAGAAGCAAAGGCGAATTTGCAGGTGGACATATCAAAGGTTCATTAAACATTGCAGTTGATCAACTTTCAAACAATTTAGATAAATTAAAAGATAAAAATAAAGCCATCATTACCTGCTGTGCTTCTGGCATGAGGAGCGCTTCGGCCAAAGGTATATTGCTGGCAAAAGGTTACACCAAGGTTTACAACGGTGGAAGTTGGTTTAGTTTACAAAATAAAATTAAATAATATGAACTTACAAACCTTGCTTACCGACTGGAACTTTATGCGTTTTTTGCGTTTAGGAGCAGGCATTTTTATTGGCATTCAGGCGGTATTATATCACGATGTTTTAGCTGGATTAATTGCCTCGGTATTTGTTTTACAAGCTGCCACTAATACGGGTTGCTGCGGCAGCAGTGGTTGTGCAACAAACAACAATTATATTGCAAAAAACACCACCCAGGATGTTGAATTTGAAGAGGTAAAATAAATCTGCTGCTCTGTGTTGATACTTAAAAATAAAACGGATAAAACCTTTTAGACCTGAACTCATAAGCAGGCAATGGCACTTTTAAAAAACCTATTGTTTTAAAAATACTTTGTAACGCTTTGTTCTTTGTTTTGATGCGCCATAAATTGATATCGAGCGCTGCATAAAATTCGCGTTCCCTTTTTACACTCGTAAAATCGTAGGAGGCACCGTTACTTTCCCAAACATTATCAAAGCCACCGTACATGCCTTTTGCGCCATACCCAAAAGCCAAAGCCAGCCAGGGTGGAAACTTTTCTCCTAGAGGTAAAATATCTGCAATCGCAAAGGATAACCAATAAGTTTGTCCATTATAATCTTTCATGATTCGTTCAGAAAAGCCGCTACCTAAAACATTAGGTCTTACCTGCGCATAAGGTGATGCTTGAAAGCTCACTTTTAGCATAGCAATTTGTTTCTTAAATAATTGTTGTTGCCCAGCTACCAATAGATAACCACCAGCATTCGCAATCATATCACCATTCGAAAAGCCCCAGCCTTGCGAAAATCCATCAAAAACCTCAATACTCGATAAAAAAACAAAACCTAAAGCACCTCCTAACCAATTACTTTTAGTTTTATTAACACCTGCCCAATTGAGCGCTTCTATACCAACCAAACCAAGGTAATAGGCAGAAAAAACATGTCCAGCTTTATCTATTTGCAACCATTCTTTGTTATCATTAAAAAAATGAAAATGCTCGCGAGGATAATCTTTATACCAAAGTTGATTTAATCCCAACATGGTAGCGCCATAAATACTGGTTTCTGCAATAATTACACGCTTTAGTCTTTTGTGCGAAAATTCGCTGCTATCAATATTTTGGGCCTGCATTGAACCAAAATTCAACAGCCAAAAAATCAGTATCCATATAAAATTAAAATATCTCAATCTAAAACCAAGCTATTAATTCAGAAAATATTATTACTTTTAGCTTTTAAAATTCAAATTCAAAAATGCTAAAAAATTACTCAAAATTATCTGCAATTATAGTGCTTTTATTATTAGGAATAAACAATGTAGAGGCACAAGAATTATTGCCAATTTATATGACAGATGAAGAAATGCAGCAAATGCCTTTCATTAATCATAATTACAATACAGGAAGATCAATTACAACCCCTCCTACCCTGCCCATTAGAACTGCAGGAGAATGGGAAGAAGTGCAAACATTATTGATTACATGGACAGGCTTTCCTTCCATTTTAACCCAAATAGTAGATGCCGCGCAAGAAGAATGCGAAGTATTAATTACTTGTGCCGACTCTAATCAGGTTAAAACCGCCCTTACCACTGCTGGTGTGCCTTTAACCAATGTAAAATATTTAGAAGTAGGCTTAAACAGTATCTGGCAGCGCGATTATAGCGCTCATACCGCTTACCTCAATGATGTTGATTCATTAGCAATGGTAGAGTGGATTTATAATAGACCCCGTCCTTTAGATGATGCCATGCCTGAGGAGCAAATGAATTATAAGGGCATAACGCTATACAGCACAACACAAGCCCCAAATGATCTAGTAAATACAGGTGGTAATTGGATGGTAGATGGTTTTGGAACAGCCTTTGCGTCTAAATTAATTTTAGAAGAAAACGAGCCTGGAAATCCATATCAAGTAACTGCAAAAACAGAAGCTCAAATTGATACGATTGTTAAAAAGTTTCATGGGGTAACCCGATATATTAAAATGGATGCCCTGCCATACGATGGAATTAACCATATTGATATGCACATGAAATTATTGGATGAAGAGACTTTGTTGGTAGGCGAATTTCCAACAGGCATTTCTGATGGTCCACAAATTGAAGCTAATTTGCAATATGTATTGAGTAATTTTAATTCTGCTTATGGCACACCCTACAAAGTAATCAGAATTCCTATGCCTCCGAGCACCAGTGGTGCTTATCCTGGTTCTCCTTTTGGCAATGGGCTCTATAGAACATTTTCCAATAGCGTATTTATCAATAAAACTTTAATTGTTCCTTACTATCGTCAACAATATGATACCATTGCTGAGAGAATTTATAAAGCCGCTTTACCAGGCTACAATATTGTAGGAATAGATTGTGATAATTCTAGTGCAAATATTATTTCTCAAAGTGGCGCCATACACTGCATTACCAACACTATTGGCGTAAATGATCCTTTATTGATTAGTCATCAGGCCTTGCAAAATACAAACGACAGCACCAACCCTTATCAGGTAGATGCTTTAATCAAACACAGAAGTGGTATTGCCAATGCATCGGTTTATTACACTATTGATACAACTGCAGGATACCAGTCGGTTCCAATGACATTGACCAATGCAAGTACGGATACTTGGACTGGCTATATCCCTGCGCAAGCTGGTGGTTCTGCTGTTTATTATTATATTGATGCAAATGCAAATTCTGGTAAACACCAAGTAAGACCAATTACAGCGCCCCAAGGTTATTGGAAATTTAATATTGGCATTACTACGAGCATTGCTGCTGTTCCAAGTAATTTTGACATTAAAGATATTTATCCAAATCCAGGTAGTGCTATCTCTTGTATTCCAGTTAAAAGCAATATCAATACGGCATTAAATGTGAATTTATATGATGTAACAGGACGTTTTGTAAAACAGATATTTAATGGTGATATCAATGTTGGCGATAAAAACTTATTTATCAATTGTGCTGAATTTGATGCCGGAGTTTACAATATTGTTTTTACCACTGACGAAACTCAATATTCTAAAAAACTTTGTATTAGAAAATAATTGTAATGATGATTCATGCAATTAGAAAAGTGATTTATGTACAAAATAATAAGATGGTTTTTATTTAAATTAAATCCCGAACGCGCACATCATTTTACATTTAATATTCTTGGAACACTTTTTAAAATACCAGGTATAGCAAGCATTTGTAAAAGTATTTTTATTGTTGAAGAGAAGAAATTAGGTTTAAGTGTTTTTGGCTTACACTTTAAAAACCGTGTGGGCTTGGCCGCTGGCTTTGATAAAGATGCCAAATTGTATGCTCAATTAAGTAACTTTGGATTTGGCTTTATTGAAATTGGAACTGTTACACCGCTTGCACAGCCAGGTAATGAACAACCACGTATGTTTCGCTTGCCTCAAGATGAAGCACTTTTAAACAGAATGGGATTTAATAATGAAGGCGCGATAGCTGCTGCTAAAAGATTAAAAGCTCAAAAAGCAAACGTAATTATTGGAGGTAACATTGGCAAAAATAAAAATACAGCCAATGAAGATGCTGCCAGTGATTACTTAAAATGCTTTGAAGCCCTGTATGAGGTTGTAGATTATTTTGTGGTAAATGTAAGTTCGCCCAACACACCTAATTTGCGCGACTTGCAGGATAAAGAACCACTGACAAAACTTTTGTTAGAATTAATGCAGCTTAATAAAACTAAAGCAAAACAAAAACCTGTGCTGCTTAAAATTGCGCCTGATTTAACCAATTCACAATTAGATGATATTATTGAAATAGTTGCTACCACAAAAATTGATGGCGTTATTGCAACCAATACCACTATTGCTAGAAATTTGTTGAACAAAGAAAAAGAGTATGCTTTAACTTTAGGCCTGGGTGGTTTAAGTGGCAAGCCACTTGCTAAAAGATCAACCGAAGTAATCAAATACCTGCATCAAAAATCAAATGCAGCCTTTCCAATTATTGGTGTGGGTGGCATCCATAGTGCCGATGATGCAATAGAAAAAATAAAAGCAGGTGCAACCCTAGTGCAATTATACACAGGCTTTATTTATGAAGGTCCGGGTTTGATAAAGAAAATCAATCAACGATTATTGAATGAACATTTAAATTAGAACATGAGCCAAAAAGTAAAATTGATAGAATGTCCACGAGATGCTATGCAGGGCTTGCATGATTTCATTCCAACTGAAACCAAAGCAGCATACATTAATCAACTTTTAAAAGTTGGTTTTGATACCATTGATTTTGGAAGTTTTGTTTCGCCTAAAGCTATACCACAGTTAAGAGATACTGCCGAAGTGTTGAATTTGCTTGACCTTTCGCAAACCAAATCAAAACTATTGGCCATTATTGCAAACACCAGAGGTGCCGAAGATGCCTGTAAATTTGAAGAAATCAATTATCTAGGATTTCCATTTTCCATTTCAGAAACATTTCAGCAACGCAATACCAATTCAAGTATTCAGGAATCTATTCAGCGTGTTGATGAAATTCAAAATTTATGTATTAAACACAACAAGCAATTGGTCATTTACATTTCTATGGCCTTTGGAAATCCTTATGGTGATGCCTGGAATGGAGATATTGCAGTAAACTATACCGAAAAATTATATCAAAAAGGTATTCGCATTTTTGCCATGTCAGATACCATTGGTTCATCAAACAAAGAAAATATTACCGATCTTTTTAGTAAAGTTATTCCTGCTTTCGCTGATGCTGAAATTGGGGCACATTTGCATTCAACGCCAGAAACAAGATTCGAAAAAATTGCTGCCACCTACGAAGCTGGTTGCCGCAGATTTGATGCGGCCCTGCGCGGCATAGGCGGCTGTCCCATGGCTAAGGAGGAACTTACAGGAAATTTAGCTACAGAAAGTTTAATTGATTATTTGGATCAAATACAAGTTGAAACCGGGCTTAATAAAAAAGCCTTTGAACTTGCATTCTTAAAAGCACAATCGGTATTTCAATAATCTATTTATCCTGCATCATTCTTACCATTTTAAGCACCATACCTCTAGGTACAAAACGAATAGCGTTGGCCATGATGGCATTCATCATACCATGAATAGCTACTTTCTTTCCTTGCATTAATGAATTATAGCCATATGCTGCTACAGCTGCAGAACTTGGTAATTTTTTACCTTTCACTAATTTACTTTCTTCTAGGGCTGCGGCAGATTGAAATCCACTTTCAGTTGGGCCAGGACAAAGGGCAGTGACAGTAACACCAGTCGCTTCTAATTCGTTGGCAATAGCCTCAGAAAAATGCAACACATAAGATTTAGTAGCGAAATATACACTCATGAGCGGTCCAGGCTGAAATGATGCTGTAGAAGCTACATTCATAATTTTACCATATTTACTGGCAATCATTGATGGTAAGAACAAATGCGTTAAATGTGTTAATGTGGTAATATTTAAATTAATCATCTGCAATTGTTTGTCCCAATTGGTTTGTGCAAAAAATCCAAAATCACCAAAACCTGCATTATTAATTAAATAATCAATATGAAGCTTATTTCTTTGACAATATTCAAACACCTTTTGTGCGCTGCTCATCTCGCTAAGATCAAGCGCCAAGGTATTTACAATAACGCCATACTTATTACTTAAATCCTTAGCCATTTCTTCTAATTTGGCTGCATTGCGTGCCACTATTAATAGATTGTTTTTTTTAGCCGCAAATACTGTGGCAAGTTCAAAACCAATTCCTGACGATGCTCCTGTTATTAATGCTGTTTTGTTCATTTTGTTTTTAATTGAATTTATATTCATTTATTATGTAAAATTTTTTATTTCCTGATACTGGTCCAAGCCATTTCAAAACATTGCTCAATGGTTGATTTACTTGGCTTTGTGCCCTTACTTTGATAATATCTTACAATTTCAAGCACAGCTCCGGTAATTGAACTTAAAATAATTTCTGGTTCTACTTCTTTAATTAAATGCTCATTTTGTGCTTGTTGCAAGAGTGTGATCATGGGCAACAAAAGTGCATCTGCTTTCTTTCTTGTAGAAGCGTTGATGATTGATGAATAGGCATATTGTTCAATAAACATCATTTTGTGATATTCATTCATACTTATTTTAAAATACGCCATCCACAATTTTTGAAAAGCAACATAAAAGTTGTCTTTTTCATTGTACTTTTTAAACATTAACTTTACTTTTTCATCCTTTAAATGAAGATATAATTGATTGATTAAATCTTCCTTATTTTTGAAATAAGTATAAATTGAACCGGTTGCAATGCCAGCTTCTTTAGCCACAGCCGCCATATTCAATTCGGCATAGCCGCTTTTTAATACCAAGGCTAAAGTAGCTTGATAAATGGCTTGTATTTTATTTTTATCTTTAATGCGTGGCATAATCGGGTACAAATAAATGAATTTATATTCAATTATAAAAGTTAAAATATTTAAATATTCCTAATAAAATACAATGGGCGAAATTTTCTTGTCGCGAGTCTAATGTCATTTAGTTAAGGAGGTTAATTTTACCTATTGTCTCGCGCGGCATGTGCGCGCGAGTGTTGGTTCCTTCGTTAATTTCATAAAAAATTAAAAGTCCGACTTAATTAGAGCTTGCTGTTAATCTCAAGTCAACACAAAATTGATTGATTATATTTTTCCAATCATTTTCTATTTTTAACAAGATGATTTTAATCCAAAGCGGTATTAACCCCGCCAGCTTGACGAGGTTTAATACCATAACTATTGAGCCTATCCATGATTCAGAAGTTGTTTGCAGTTTGGCTAATATGTTATTCATTCCATAC
>JBILPB010000027.1:0-27521 GCA_044374175.1 Bacteroidia bacterium
CGCTTGAACAGCATTTTCTTAATCAAGTATCTGAGTATTAGCAACCATTTGGGTAAACCAAAATGATTTTTACGCAGGCCAGAGGCCTAATGGTAATATAACTCGCAGGATGCGAGCGATGGCGAATTATAATGCCAACTTTTTACACTTAGCTCATTTTACGTAATGATTTGACAAAAAAATCAATAGACAATAAAAGAAAGTTTCAATCAAAAAGCATTTTAGGTAAATTAATGATTAAACTTTATTTCTAATGCCTAGGCCACCAGCTAATCGCAGGTTGATACAAATGATAACTTAGATTACCTGATCACTATTACTTTTTGTGCCGACATGAAACAGTTGTTTTTAAATAACTTTACATAATAAACACCTGCCGGATAATCGACCAAAGAAATTACTGTTTTCGCACCAAGCACATTAATTTGTTGGAGATTTTTACCACTTAAATCTGTTATTTGAATAAAAGCTTTATCTAGATTTTGGTTAAGAATTAAAGTAGTTTCATCATTGGTAGGATTAGGACTAAGGAGAAAACCCTGATGATTTTGTTTATCATTAATTGCAGTTATTACCATTGGAATGCAATTCGTTTCTGCGCTACAGTTATTCAAGGTAGAAGTAATCACAGCCATAAAACTACCCGAATAAGGTGGCAGAAAGGTACTTAAAGAATCGGGAAAAGAAACCCCTGTGTTACAATCAATCCAGTCGTAGGTATAGTAATTATTACCATTGGGTGAATATAGATAATTGCCGCTAATGTTTAATGTTGTGTTTGTATTTGTTACATATAATTGGGTTCTAATAATGCTATCGCAACCCCACATAGCTTCTAGGGTATCAACGTAGTATCCAGCAGTAGAATGCCAAATATTTCCGACAGCCAGGCTATCTCCTGCACAAATAGTATGATATTGCATAATATTATAGTATGGACAAAGCAAGGCTGTGGGAGTACAGGCAGATTCTAAGATGCAGCCACTACTGTTTGTGATAATTACTTTGTAACTTCCTGGATATGTTCCTACCATGCTATTGGTGGTTACAGGTAAGGTTAAACCTGTATTGCAGTCAATCCACTGATAGGTGCAATTATTATTAAACACACTTAGTTGTGTTCCCCAAACATTAACTACATTGTTCATAGTTGATACATACAATTGGGTGTTAACCACACTGTCGCATCCCGCAATTGACATCAAAGTATCGCTGTAGTTGCCTTGAACAGAATACCAATGATTTCCAACTTGTACGCTATCACCTTGACAAATTCCTACATAGTTATTAAAGGCATTGCTACAATGAACATGCACAATATTGCTAGTGTCGGTGCAGCCAATCTGGTTACTTACAATACATGCAAAATCGCCTGAATAGGTTGCCACCCAGGTTGAACCGTTAGCTCCTGGCACAATTTGTTGATTTGTTATATCATACCATTGATAGGTAATGATATCTGTAGATGGTGAATAGTTTGGACTATAGCCTGTGTTCTGTAAATACTGATATCCATTCCAGGTTGTATATTGTATACTACAGTTTAATGTATGCCTTTTTACAACATCCATTTGAAGGCTATCACACCCATTGCTGTTGGTGAATACCGATGAGTAATTTCCAGAATAACTTACCCACTGTCCTAAAATATATATACTATCATACTGGCAAATGTGATGATAGGTTTTATTGATAACCGCGGGGCAATCAATTATAGCAGGCGTTTCAGCTACCTGGTAAATTTCCTTTGTAATGCTATCCTGAACAAAAACAACAACTTTTAAACGTGATAGATTTACAGTAGTGTCTGCAAGAAGAAAGGAATAGTTAAGCGAGTCAATTTGTCCTAAATGAGGTGTTCCAATATATACACCTTTCCCAGTAGGTAGTAATTTTCTTGTGGTGTTATAAAAATTAGTTTCATGACTACTTCCTTGCGGGGTGGTAAAAATAATAGTGTCTTCAACAAGTGCAATATTTATTTTACAATGAGTTCCTTGGATAAAATCAACGGCAGAAGTTACTGTGCCGCTTACCGTTACAGTAAAACCATTTAAATTAAGCTGTGGCTGAATGTAAAACAAACCGGGTAAATTATACAGGCTATCTATTAATGGCTGTGTTGCATTCCACGGACAACCCTGCCAGTTATTGCCAATGGTTTTTAGCATCTTCCCATTAGCAAAGGCAAAGGGTGCCCCCCAATGATTATAAAAATTTAATCTGTCTTGAGATCCAAAAAATCCCAGAATACTTGGGAAGTAACATTCGTACTTAATGCTGGATACCTTGTTAGGATTAAGTCCTAGTAAGCTGTCGTATCTCACTGTATAGTATCCAGATGAGGCACATCCTGTACCTTTAAATTCTTCAAACATTACTGTTCTAGGTGGCAAAGTTGAAGCTATATATATTTGTTTATAAAAATGGTCGTTGGTTGAATCATCATCGGTTGCACCATTGATATTATCAACCCAAATATCAAGGTTGTAATTTCCTGCAACTGGTGGGTTAAACGCATTGCTAAAGTTAAACCATTGCGTTCTTCCACATCCTAAATTAAGCCCCGAAAAAGTTTCTGTATAGGTGGTGCCACCGTTGATATTATAATGAACTTGAAGAGCGTGAACTGTATCTGTTCCAAGGTTCCTAAATTTTGCTTGCACTGTAAATGGCGCATTAGTAATTTCTGAATAAGTTTGAATGGAAGATTCAACTATGGTACCATCTGTATTTAATGCGTTAGCCCCTGGAATAAAGGTGTAATAAACTGTTCCCGTGTAATAAGGAGCAGGGCTTGATGATTGTGGTGTAATATTAGGAGAACCTGGAGCCATGTATGCAGTTGTATTATCTATTTGAACTCCCAATGTAAGTGAAGGACTATAACCTTGTGAACGTGCTATATCAACAATGTAAATATTATTTGTATTTTTTTCAAGCACTATAGCCATATTTACTACTCCACCCGGAGAAGTTACACTATCACTGTAACTGGAAAAAAATATCCAATGTTGTGGGCATGGAATTGTACCTGAATAGTTAACTGTATAAGAAATACGTTTAACATTGGAACCTGCATTTACTGCTCCAATACCTCTTATACAAATGGATTTGTCGGGAATTTGCGGGTCGGGCAATAGGTTATTATTTAATGGCGGTGCTACAGAAGCTAAGGTGTCAAAAGTAAGCACACCAGTTGATGAAACTTTATATTTGGTAACCAGCTGCCCGTTAAAATAAAACGGGAATCCAATAGGATATAAACTCGACCATGTTGGAGTAGAAGAATATCCAAAGCCCGTAAGGGTATAATCATTATAATCAGCATGGCCAAGTACATCACCAGGACTTCCATATTCATCCAAATTAGGAATACACCTGTATTGCGCTGAGGCTAATTGCAACTGAATTAGCAAAACAAAAATGAAGAGTAAATTCTTTTTCATTATGATACATTTTAAGTGTTACAAAAACTCAGTAATTTCTATTTTATGATTAAAAAATCTCTGAATCTATTTTTTGATTTTAGACATTTTAAAACAAATATATGTTTTTTTTATGTTATTATTTAAAGAATCAGATTTTAGGGTAATGATGAATGATCAACTCTCGCTCGCATAGTGCTATAGACCTGCCATGCTCTTAATCGTTTTTTGCTTTTGCACATACCTACAGTAATTCGTTAAATTGTGCAAGTGTATTATAAGGAATTATAAACTTTAAATTCGTGTTTTTTGATTTTATGAAGTCACCTCATGCATTCATCTTTATTGGAAATAGTAAGTTTAATGTTTTTTTAGCATTATAAATGAATCAATGAGATTGAACAAAACTGCGTGATGTTACAATAAACTTTAACTCAAATATTTTTATTTCCTTAAAATTATACTAAACGTATACTTTGTTTAAAATAGGCCTTAAGATTGTTGTCTTGCGTAACATTAATTCAATCGATTGAACTTGCTTTTTATGATATTGATATTTAATTCGATTAAATAAAAATAATTGTTTTATTTTTGTTTTAAATGATTTAAGAAATAATGACAACAACCGCCTTGAAAAGTAAAATAAATAAAGCAATAGCGCTTATTGAGGATGAAGAGTTTTTAAAAGCAGTTTATTCACTTGTTAATAATAAAAGTAAAGACTTTGATTATAGTTATCCTCACAGTTTAAAAAATGAACTTGAGGAAAGCAGTGAAAATTATAAATTGGGAAAATCTAAGACTTTTACCTTAAATGAGGTGATAAAGAAGGTTCAAAAAAACCTTTCAAAATGATATATCAATTAGTTATTGTTGAAAGAGTTTATCAACAATTAAACGAGTCTGCAATATGGTATCAAAAACAACAAAATGGTTTAGGAGCAAATTTGTTGGATGAATTCCAATCCGCAATTAAAATTGTTCATTCAAATCCTTTTGTTTATGAAAAAAAATTTAAGCAGTTCAGACAAGCAATACTGAAACGATTTCCCTTTCTAATAATTTTTGAAATTATAAAAAATGAAATAGTTGTTCATCAGTTTATCAATGTAAAAAGAAATCCAGTCAAGCGTTATAAAATTTAGTATATCAGACTCTACTCTTTATCTCTAATACAAATATTTTTATTTTGATTACTAAAATCGATATTGAACTTTTCATAAAACAGTCAGAACTCACACCTATAATTGATGTGCGAAGCCCCGGTGAATATGAGCATGCGCATTTTCCTAATGCTTTTAATTTACCTTTATTAAACAATGAAGAACGTGCCATTGTTGGCACTACCTACAAACATGAAGGCAATCAAACAGCCGTATTAAAAGGGTATGAATTGGTTGGGCACAAATTTGCAGATTACATTAAACAAGCCATAAAAATTGCTCCTCACAAAAAAATAAATGTGTATTGTTGGCGTGGTGGCTTGCGAAGCAACATCATGGCTTTTTTGTTACATAGCGCAGGTTTCGAAGTAAATTTATTACAAGGTGGCTATAAAAAATATAGGCATTGGGTTTTAGAAACACTCGAACAACCCAAACAAATCAAAATTGTGGGTGGAAAAACAGGCTCAGGAAAAACCTATGTTTTACACCAATTAAAAAAGTTAAACCAGCAAGTAATTGATTTAGAAGGACTGGCAAATCACAAAGGTTCAGCATTTGGAAGTTTGGGCCAAGCACCGCAGCCTTCGGTTGAAATGTTTGAAAATAATTTAGCCATGCAATGGTATAACATTGATGCAAACGCAATACTCTGGCTCGAAAACGAAAGTAGAATGATAGGAAGCGTGCGTATTCCACCAAAAATATTCGAGGCCATGCGCAGCGCAACAACCTATGATATTCAAATTTCATTAGGACGTAGAATACAACACATAGCTAAGGAATATGGGGAGTACGATGTAAAGCTTTTAGAAGAATGTACGCGTAAATTAGAAAAAAAGTTAGGTAATTTAAGAATGCAACAAGCTATAGATTTTTTGTTGGCAAAAGATGTAAACTCATGGATTTTTATGCTGCTTGAATATTATGATAGCTCTTATTTATTCAGTAAAGAAAAAAGAAATCCTAATACCATTATGAAGGTAGATGTAAAGCATGACGCTAGCTTTGAAGAAATTGCACAATTATTAGTAGCTTTTCAAAACATTTAAATGGAAAAAATAAAACTTACGCAATATAGTAAAGGCTCAGGCTGTGGTTGTAAAATTGCTCCAGATCAGTTATCAACGTTACTTCAAAGTAATAGCAAAGAAATTATCGATATTAATTTGTTGGTTGGAAATAAGCACAACGATGATGCTGCAGTTTATGCCATTAATGAAACTACAGCCATCATAAGCACTACAGATTTTTTTACACCTATTGTTGATGATGCTTTTGACTTTGGTAGAATTGCTGCCTGCAACGCCATTAGCGATGTGTACGCCATGGGTGGAAAACCAATAACAGCTATAGGCATCTTAGGTTGGCCTGTCGACAAAATACCCACAAGCTATGCACAGCAGGTACTTGAAGGTGCACGCAGTATTTGTTTTGAAGCGGGCATCAGTTTAAGTGGTGGCCATAGCATTGAAACGGCTGAGCCTATTTTTGGTTTGGCAGTTACAGGCATCGGTCAAATCAAGCAAATTAAGCAAAACAGCAATGCCCAAATTGGGGACTATCTTTTTCTTTCAAAACCGCTTGGACTAGGCATTTTGTCTGCTGCATTGAAAAGAGCAATTATAAAACCAGAAGATGAACAAATGATGATTGACATCATGACTACTTTAAATACATTAGGTGTTGCATTAAGCAATATTGATGGTGTAAATGCCATAACAGATGTTACAGGCTTTGGTTTAATTGGCCACCTCACTGAAATGACTAAAGGTGCTGGAGTGTCTGCAGCACTCAATTTAAAAGATATTCCAATGATTAACAATATTGAGTTTTATACTTCTCAATTTTGTTATCCAGATATCACAACAAAAAATTTGAACGCATACAAACCTACAACAGAAGGTTTAAATGGATTAGAGTTTTTACTACTTTGTGATCCACAAACTTCAGGCGGATTGCTTATTTCAGTAAATGAAAAAGCTTTGCCCGAATTCTTAGAAACAAGCAAAGCCTTTGATAAATATAATTGTTTGAAAAAGCCCATTGGGCAAATCATTGCACAAAATGAAAAAATGATTTACATCCATCCATAAACTTATTCAACCACTAATAAAAAATTATTCTTTTTGCCTTTTTGTAGCAACGCATATTTGCTATTAATTAAATGAGCAGTAGTTATCATTTCAGTATTGCTCAACATTTTATTTTTATTCAATGATACTGCACCTGCTATGATGTTTTTTCTGGCTTCCCCTTTAGATGGAAATATATTAGTATGAACCACCAATAAATCTTCCAATGGCACTCCTTCTGCCATCATTTTTTTATACAAATTAAAGGTGGGTACCCCTTCAAAAACTGCTAAAAAAGTTGCTTCATCAATTTTTGCTAAAGCCTCAGAAGTTCCTTTTCCAAAAAGAATTTCGGAAGCTTCAATGGCAGCATTGTAATCTTCTTCATTGTGCACACGAATGGTAACTTCTTTTGCCAAAGCCTTTTGTAAAACACGTAAATGTGGCGCTTTATTATGCTCTTCTTCTAAACCTTCAATGGTATTTTTATCCATCAAAGTAAAAATTCTGATATAACTCTTCGCATCATCATCACTGGTATTGAGCCAAAATTGGTAAAATGCATAAGGCGATGTTTTATTTTTATCTAACCATATATTACCACTTTCACTTTTTCCAAACTTAGTACCATCGGCTTTTTTAATCAATTGCGTAGTTAAAGCAAATGCCTTACCTCCATCTTTTCTTCTTATAAACTCAGTGCCCGTTGTAATATTTCCCCATTGGTCGCTGCCACCCATTTGCAACTTTATATTATTATGTTTCCACAAATAATAAAAATCGTAGCCTTGTATTAATTGATAGCTAAATTCGGTGTAAGACATGCCTTCTCTGTCTTCACCACTTATGCGTTTTTTCACAGAATCTTTGGCCATCATATAGTTAACAGTAATATGTTTTCCGGCATCTCTAATAAATTCTAAAAAAGAGTAATTTTTAAACCAATCGTAATTGTTCACCAACTCAGCTTTGTTTTCGCCAGTGTTAAAATTCAAAAATTTTAATAATTGATTTTTAATACCTTCTACATTTTTGTTGAGTGCATCTTCATCCAATAAATTTCTTTCTTGCGATTTGCCTGATGGATCGCCCACCATGCCTGTTGCCCCACCTACTAATGCATAGGGTTTATGACCTGCTTGTTGAAAATGCAATAAGGTCATAATCTGCGCTAGGCTACCCACATGCAATGAATCTGCTGTTGGGTCAAAACCAATATAACCACTCGTCATTTCTTTGTTTAACAATTCTTCGGTTTCGGGCATAATGTCATGCAACATACCGCGCCAACGCAATTCCTCAATAAAGTTTTTCTTGATCATAATTCATTTTAATAAAATTGTGGCAAATATAGTGCTAATATTGCAGTGTATTTATAGCTTTAAAAAATCTAATTTTAGGATATATATTTTATGATTTTAGTCACAGGTGCTAGTGGTTTATTGGGAAGTCAGCTCATCTTAAGTTTGGTAAAAAAAGGCTATCAAGTAAAAGCATTAGCTACAAAAGAAAGCAGTAAGATTAAAGCTTTACAAATATTCAAATGTTATGACCCAAAAGATGAGGCACTTTTTGAAAAAGTTACCTGGTGTTTTGGCAACATAAATGATAGCGAATTTTTATTTGATATATTAGAAGATGTTGACTATGTCTATCATTGCGCTGCCATAGTTTCTTTCAATCCAAAGGAAATTAATAACATGAATCACATTAATGTTCAGGGCACCGAAGCCTTGGTTAATATGTGCCTTTTGCGTAAAGTTAAAAAGTTTTGTCATGTAAGTTCAGTAGCAGCGCTGGGTAAAAATACCGATGGATCTATGGTTACTGAAGAAACACATTTTGTAAATAGTCCTCAGAATTCTAATTATGGCATTTCTAAATACAATGCCGAGCGCGAAGTGTGGAGAGCTTCTGAAGAGGGCTTGCAAGTTGTAATAGTAAATCCATCTGTTATTTTAGGGCCCGGAGACTGGTGCAGCGGTAGCAGTAATATGTTTAGCAGTGCCTTTAAAGGATTAAAATATTTTAGCAATGGAATAACTGGTTTTGTTGATGTGCGTGATGTGGCTAATATTATGATACAATTAATGGAAAGTAATTTTCATCATCAAAGATACATTGTATGTGCTCAAAATATGAAATACAGTGAAGTTTTTAATGATATGCATGATAACTTCGGAAAAAAAAGACCAAGTATTAAAGCTTCAAAATTGTTGGCAGCTATGGTGTGGCGTTTAGAAAAAATAAAATCATTAATTACAAATAGTAATCCATTAATTACCAAGGAAACTGTTGATGCTGCATTTCAAGAAGTGCATTTCTCCAATGAGAAAATTAAAAACGCACTAAATTATGAATTTATTCCTGTAAAAAACAGTATTGAAACCATTTGTAAAATATTTTTACAGCAGCAACAGCGAGGGCTGTAATACTAAAATGCTTATCTTTTAAAGTAATACAAACGATCAAATCCTTCTTTTTTCTGATCCCGAAGTATCATTTCGTCTTTATACATTTTTACAATGTTATACTTATATTCTTTCTTGTTTAAAGTGTCTTTAAGTATTAAATCGCCTCCACTTAAGTCCCATAACCAGTATAAAATATTTGTACCGTAGTTATTGATGTTTAAATTAAAGGTGTCTGCATCACCAGCATAAAAGTCCATTCTGTCGAAAGAATAAACTTGATTGGTTCTTGCTTCGTTAATGGCAGTTGACTTATCTGTAAATGTTTCCCATTGTTTTACATCTTGAACAAAATAGTAAAACCAAACACCCAAAATATCATCTTTTGTGGGTGGTTCAACAACAATTGGTTTGGTGGTACTTGCTTCCTTTTTTTCCTTTTTGTTCCACACAGTTAGCACGGCAGTGTAGGTGCCTGGCTTAGAGTATGCATATTTCTGCGTTCTTGAATCGTTTCTTTCAATTCCGTCACCAAAATTCCATAAGAGTCTGTTTGCATTAGTCGAATTATCTGTAAAGGTAACTTCTTGACCTAGCTTTACTTTGGTTGGATCAGCAACAAGATTTGCTGTAGGTTTTTTATTACCACAAGCTTGCACAAAAAGCATTAAAATAATAATGCTAAAATATAGGTGTAGTCTTTGTGTTATACTTCTGCAAGTCATGTGTTATTATAATTGATTTATATCGGTAATACGCAAATATATATAAAATCGTTTGTTTGAATGATTAATTTGCATTTTTTTAATGAATAAGCGATTATTTTCTGTCAAACTTACACAAATATGCTGATTTTCTATCTGTCACATTTAACATTTGTCCTTGAAAGATATTCCTTAAAATTCAATTTCCCATTTTTTCAATAATATGTTTAATTTTGCAACCCTTTTTTATACTTATGAAAGTCATTGAACATATTAACAAATCCAAATCAGCGCTTTTCTCCTTTGAGATTTTACCTCCTTTAAAGGGTAAAAAAATAGATTCTATATACGAAAGTATAGATCCTTTGTTGGAATATTCTCCCAACTTTATCAATGTAACTTATCATCGAGAAGAATACGTTTACAAAAAAAGAGAAGGCGGCTATCTTGAAAAAGTTTCCATCAGAAAACGCCCTGGAACGGTAGGTATTTGTGCAGCAATCATCAATAAATATAAAATTGATGCAGTGCCTCACCTAATTTGTGGTGGATTTACACAAGAAGAAACAGAAAATGCTTTGGTTGATTTACAATATTTAGGTATTGATAATGTGTTGGCATTACGAGGCGATCCGGTAAAAACAGAAGCTACATTTACACCTAAAGAAAATGGGCATGCCTATGCAGTTGATTTGGTTAAACAAATTGTTGAAATGAATAAAGGATCTTACATGGATAATGAGATTCAAGCTGCCCCATCAGAGTTTTGTATTGGTGTGGCTGGTTATCCTGAAAAGCATTTTGAAGCGCCCAACTTTAATACTGATTTAAAATATTTAAAAGCCAAAATTGATGCTGGTGCCGATTATATTGTGACCCAGTTGTTTTATGATAATGAAAAGTTTTTTAAATTTAGAGAAGCATGTGTTGCGGCAGGCATAACTGTACCTATTATTCCGGGTTTAAAACCTATTTCACAAGCTAAACAGGTTACTGTATTGCCCAAAATATTTAATATTGATATTCCTGAAGCGCTTTCAGATGCTTTACTCAAAGCTAAATCTGAAAATGAAGCCAAAGAAATTGGTATCGAGTGGGGCATTCAACAATCTAAGGAATTAATTAAAAACGGTGTGCCTTGTTTGCATTTCTATACTATGGGTAAGTCAGAATCGGTGCGAAGAATTGTAAAGGAGGTTTATTAATTACAGAAATTACCCTGGTATTTCAATAATATTAGCCAAATGTTCATCAGCGAAGCACATCATCAACGTATGGCAAATATGACCTTTGTATCGGTATATCCTTTGTATCTTGTAAAGGTGCAGAAAAAAGCTCGGACAAAAGAGGAACTTAATCAGGTAATTGAATGGCTCACAGGCCTATTCTGGCGCGAGTCTTCAGACTCGTGCCTCTGACTCACTATAACTAACTGCATCTTTTTAGGTTCGTACTTTCTGTCGCGAGTTTTCAGACTCGTGCCTCACTAATCACCAACTGCATCTTTTCAGACTCGTGCCTCACTAATCACCAACTGCATTTCATAATACTCAATTGCACAAAACAATAGGCTAAAAACACGCTCTTCATATTCAAAAATGTGATCAAATTAAACCCATTTTTTTTAATTAGTTAATAGTTTAAAAATCAACAATTTTTACCTTAATTTTTTAATACTTTTGCCTCCACTAAAATTCTTATGGCAAAATCGGGAAACAATAAAATAAAATGGCTTTGGATAATTGCATTATTACCTATTGTTCTGCTCACAAGTTTTATTCTGTACCTTACTGTTTTTGCTGATCTTCCTTCCCTAGAAGAACTGGAGAATCCAAGAAGTAATTTGGCTTCTGAAATTATTTCTTCCGATCAAAAAGTAATTGGTAAATATTATATCGAAAACAGAACTAATGTGTCTTTTGGCCAAATTTCGCCTAATGTGGTTAATGCACTTATAGCTACCGAGGATGCACGTTTTTATACACATAGTGGTGTTGATGTTAGAGCCTTGGTTCGTGCCATAAGTGGTGCTTTAAGTGGGAGAGAGAGCAGTGGTGGTGGAAGCACAATCACGCAGCAATTAGCTAAAATGCTTTTTCCAAGAGAAAATCTCAATAAAGTTGAATTGGTTTTACGTAAATTTAAGGAATGGATTATCGCAGTTAAGTTGGAAAGAAACTATACTAAAAACGAAATCATTGCCATGTATCTTAATAAGTTTGATTTTATCAATAACGCTGTGGGCATTAAATCTGCCGCACGTATTTATTTTGATACAACTCCCGATTCATTAAAAATTGAACAGGCGGCCATGTTAGTTGGCATGGCTAAAAATCCTTCCTTGTTTAATCCAAGGCGTAAACATGAAAATGCATTAAACAGAAGGAATGTTGTGCTCAACCAGATGGAAAAGTACCATTACATTACCGAAGCGCAATGCGAGAAATATAAAAAAATACCACTCAAAATTAAGTTCACTTCCGAAGATCAAAATGAAGGTATTGCCACCTACTTTAGAGAATACTTGCGCGATTACATGAAAAAGTGGTGTAAGGAACATAAAAAGCCAGATGGCAGCCATTACAACTTGTATAAAGATGGTCTTAAAATTTACACAACTATCAACAGCAAAATGCAAGGCTATGCCGAAGAAGCAGTTCAAGAGTGGCTCAGCGAATTACAAGGCAAATTTTTTGCACACTGGAAAGGCAAAAAAAATGCGCCTTTTTACAATATGAATGAAGCCGAAGTTCAAAAGCTAATGACACAGGCCATGAAACGAAGCGAACGCTACAGAGTGCTTAAAGAAAGAGGTTTAAGTGAGGCTGAAATAAAAGCTACTTTCATGAAAAAAGTAGAAACTAAACTCTTCTCCTGGAAAGGCGAATTTGATACGATCATCACCCCATGGGACAGTATGCGTTATTGTAAATACTTTTTGCAAACAGGCTTCATGAGCATGGAACCAAGCACAGGATACATTCGCGCATGGGTTGGAGGTATTAATTATCGCAATTTTAAATACGATCATGTACGTCAGGGTAAACGTCAGGTAGGTTCTACTTTTAAACCTTTTGTTTATACCTTGGCTATGCAGGAACAATGGAGTCCTTGCTATCAGGTTCCCAACATTCCTGTAACCTTTGATTTACCTGAAGGAGGCACCTGGAGTCCAAAAAATTCTGATGCAAAATATGGTGGCATGATGACCCTTAAAAAAGGACTGGCTTTATCTGTAAATTCTGTCACAGCTTATGTTATGAAACAGTTTGGACCTCAAGCTGTGGTTGATTTAGCGCGCAAATTGGGTATTGAAAGTCCGCTCGAAGCTGTGCCTTCATTATGTTTAGGAACAGCAGATATTTCTGTATACGAAATGGTGGGCGCCAATAGTACCTTTGCCAATCAAGGCGTTTGGGTGGAACCAACTTTTATAACACGTATTGAAGATAAGAATGGCAACGTACTTGAAGAATTTATGCCACGCAGGGTTGAAGCTATTAGTAAAGAAACTGCTTATCTTACCCTAAATTTAATGAAGGGCGTTGTTGATCATGGTACAGGACTTAGATTGAGATTTAGATATGGTTTAACTGCGCCCATTGCAGGTAAAACAGGTACAACTCAAAATAACAGCGATGGTTGGTTTATGGGCATTACGCCCGATTTAGTAAGTGGTGTTTGGGTGGGATGCGAAGATAGAAGCGCACATTTTAGAAGCACTGATCTGGGTCAGGGGGCATCAATGGCTTTGCCAATTTGGGGCTTGTATATGAAAAAAGTATATGCCGATAAATCACTTAAAATATCACAGGATGATTTTGAAAAGCCCGAAGGCTTAGACCTCAAAATTGAACTCGATTGCACCAAATATAATGAAGACAAAGAGCAAGGCGAAAGCATTGAATTTGGGGAAGATTTTTAATAATTTCATGATATAATACAAACGCATTATGATTAATAAAACAGTAAAAAATGTTGATGAAGCCATTGAGGGCATTCAAGATAGTATGACATTGATGGTTGGTGGCTTTGGACTTTGTGGCATTCCCGAAAATTTAATTGCCGCACTCGTAAAAAAAGGAATCAAAAATTTAACTTGCATTAGTAACAATGCTGGTGTGGATGATTTTGGATTGGGCTTATTATTACAAAATAAACAAATCAAAAAAATGATTTCGTCATATGTGGGCGAAAATGCTGAGTTTGAGCGACAAATGTTAAGTGGCGAATTAGAAGTAGATTTGGTACCACAAGGCACTTTAGCTACACGCTGTATGGCTGCAGGTTATGGCATGCCAGCGATTTTTACACCCGCAGGTGTTGGCACCGAAGTGGCCATAGGTAAAGAAAGCCGCAAGTTTACATTCAATGGGGTAGAAAAAGAATATTTGCTTGAGTATGCTTTTGAAGCCGATTTTGCATTGGTAAAAGCCTGGAAAGGCGATACAGCAGGTAATTTAGTATTTCGTCAAACAGCCATGAATTTTAATCATGCCATGGCCATTGGTGGTAAAATTACGATTGCTGAGGTCGAAGAATTAGTAGAAGTTGGTGAATTAGATCCAAATTTTATTCATACGCCAGGTATTTATGTACACCGCATTTTTAAAGGAGAAAATTACGAGAAAAGGATAGAACAGAGGACAACACGTAAAAAATAATTTGAAAATTAAACAATTTGAAAATTGATTTATTAATTCGAATTGTAACTGATAAAGTTCAATAATGCGTAACGACAAAGAAAATATCATAGTAAAAATATCTTTTGAATTTGCTATTATGATTGTTGAGTTTGCTGAGAATTTAGAAGGGAAAAGTAAGCATGTTGTTGCAAAACAAATTTTAAAATCAGGAACTTCAATTGGCGCAAATATTCGAGAAGCTCAAAATGCTGAAAGTAAAACTGACTTTATTCATAAATTAAAAATTGCTGCAAAGGAAGCAGATGAAACAGCGTATTGGTTGGAAATTTGTAATCAATCAAAAAGCTACCCTAACTGCGAAAAGGAAAAAGAGAAGTTAGATGAAATTATCAGAATACTTTCGAAAATAATTGCAACATCAAAGTTAAGAACTAACTCAAAAAATTAAATCAATTCAAAATAAAACTTTTTTCAAATTAAATATATTTTCAGATAAAACATTTTCAATATAACTATTTTCAAATCAATACATTTTCAATATAACCATTTTCAAATTAGCTCATTTTCAAATTTTCAAATTAAATAAGGTATGTTAGATAAAAACGGAATTGCAAAAAGAATTGCCAGAGAAGTTAAAGATGGCTATTATGTTAATTTAGGAATAGGAATTCCTACTTTGGTTGCTAACTATATTCCTGAGGGAATAAATGTAGTTTTACAAAGCGAAAATGGCCTTTTAGGCATGGGCCCATTTCCTTTTGAAGGCGAAGAAGATGCCGATTTAATTAATGCTGGAAAACAAACCATTACCACATTGCAAGGCTCCGTGTTTTTCGATTCGGCTTTAAGCTTTGGTATGATTAGAGCACGCAAAGTAAACCTTACTATTTTAGGTGCTATGGAAGTTTCCGAAAATGGTGATATTGCCAATTGGAAAATTCCTGGCAAAATGGTTAAAGGCATGGGTGGTGCTATGGATTTAGTAGCCAGTGCCGAAAATATTATTGTAGCCATGCAACACGTAAACAAAGCAGGCGAATCAAAATTACTGCCCAATTGCACATTGCCTTTAACAGGCATCAAATGTGTAAAGAAAATAGTAACAGAATTAGCCGTGTTAGATATACTTCCACATGGTGGATTCAGACTTTTAGAGTGCGCACCGGGTATCAGTGTAGAGCAAATTAAAAACGCCACCGAAGGCAAACTCATTATAGAAGGCGATATTCCAGAAATGGTATTGTAACAATTCTATTTAATGCCACAGATTCACAGATTATTTATAAACCATTTTTTGAATCCAGTGCATGGGGCATAAAATAGCTGCTAATTTGCTAAGTTGTCAAAAATTAATTTTCGAATTAACTTATTTGTAAATTTTACATATCAATTGGCACATTGGTTCATTGGCAAATTGTTCAATTATTTTGGGCAATCCCTTCGCGTTGCTCAGGTCGGGCCATCCGCGCTGCACGGCAGCTTGCTACTGTCCCTATTGCTATATATACCTATTGCTGGTATTTGCTTAATAAATAACATTAGTTTTAATCATTTAACCTTTAAAACATCTTCGCACTCGCTCGCATCCTGTGAGTGAGAACTAAGCTTTATCTGCTTTCAATTTAAGCCATTCCAATTTAGCATATTAACAAAAAAATCGATACTCAAAAAATGACAAAAATCATGTTTTGAAGTAACTTTAGTGGCATTTTATTAGCGTGTAAGTGCTGATATTTGTATCAAAGTAAACGTATTATTTTTTTAAAAATTAATATCATGAAAATAGAACAAATTTATACCGGATGTTTGGCGCATGCCGCTTATTATTTAGAAAGTAATGGCGAAGCAGCCATCTTTGATCCACTCAGAGAAGTGCAACCTTATATTGATAGAGCAAACAAAGACAAGGCAAAAATAAAATACGTTTTCGAAACGCATTTTCATGCCGATTTTGTAAGTGGTCACTTAGATTTAATGAACAAAACAGGTGCTAAAATTGTATTTGGGCCAACCGCAAAGCCAGCCTACGAAGCCATTACAGCCGAAGACAATCAAATTTTTGAAATAGGAAATTATAAGGTAAAGGTAATTCATACACCAGGTCATACCATGGAAAGTACTACCTATTTATTAATTGATGAAAAGGGCAAAGAACATGGCATCATCACCGGAGATACCCTATTTATAGGTGATGTAGGTCGACCTGATTTAGCACAACATGTAGTGGCAGAACTCACACAAGAAAAATTAGCAGGGCATTTATTTGATTCGTTGCGTAATAAAATTATGCCTTTAAATGATGACTTGATTGTTTATCCTAATCATGGTGCAGGAAGCGCTTGTGGTAAAAATATGAGTAAAGAAACCACAGATACTTTAGGTCATCAAAAACAAACCAATTATGCTTTAAATACAAGTTTAAGCAAAACCGAATTTATTGAGGTACTATTAAACGGCTTGGTAGCGCCTCCGGGCTATTTTCCACAAAATGTATTGATGAATATTAAAGGGTACGAAAGCTTCGACAAAGTAAAAGCACAAGGCACAAGAGCCCTCTCAGTGAGCGAATTTGAAGTTGCTGTCAATGAAACCAATGCTGTAATTATTGATACTAGAAATGCACAAGTATTTGCAAAAGGATTTATTCCTAACTCCATAAATATTGGTATTGACGGTAGCTTTGCCACCTGGGTGGGCACCATGATACCAGATGTAAAACAAGCTATTTTATTGGTTGCCGACAATGGCAGAGAAGAAGAAATTGTGACTCGTTTAGCCCGCGTTGGATACGATAATGCCTTAGGTTATTTGCAAGGTGGCTTTGAAACCTGGGTCAAGGATGGCAAAGAAACAGATGAAATTATTTCAACAACTGCTGATGAACTTGCTGAAATGCTTTACAATGAGCAAGTAAATATATTGGATGTAAGAAAAGAAAGTGAATACAATAGTGAGCACATTATTGAAGCCATTAATATGCCACTCGATTTTATCAATAACCACATGAGCAGTATCGATAAAAATACCACCTATTATGTGCATTGCGCTGCTGGCTATAGGTCTATGCTATTTATTTCAATTTTAAGAGCACGTGGCTATGATAATTTGATAAATGTTAAGGATGGATTTAATGAAATCAAAAAAACAAACAGATTTAAGTTGACCGATTACGTTTGCCCTTCTACATTGTTGTAGTTACCAGCAAGGTTAATTGAATAAAAGAGGCAGCTTTGGTTGCCTCTTTTTATTTGTAAAATTTGTGTGGTTTAGTATTTGGGCGCATGCCGCTTGATAATTTTCGGTGATAAAAAGCTTTAAGAGCAAGCGGCACCGGGCTTTCGCTCCTATCTTTTTTTGCAGCGCTTATGCCACGCCATAAAAAGGATATCCGCTCTATCCCTTGCGCGAGGCTTTTTCTATTAAATTGATGAAATAGTTAAAGCTGGAGTGTCACGTTAGGGACAGGTTTGTTGGTGATCCCGATGGTTATCGGGACCAACAAAGAGTATAATAGCGGGACCAACAAAGAGTATATGAGAACGAGTGCCGAATGTGAAAATATGAATTGGTTTGGAGGTCAACCATAGATAAAATAGTTTAAATTAGCAGCATGCAAAAAGTATTATCCTTTCTTAGCTTTATGGTATTCTTGATGAATGCCAATGCTCAAAATACTAAACCTTTCATTACAGGAAAAATAGATGATTTATATTATGTGGCTAAAGCACCAGAAAAGGTCACAGCAAATGCGCCTGCCATTATATTATTGCATGGTTATGGAAGCAATGAAAATGATTTATTTGCCTTGGCACCGCAAATGCCCAATAATTATTATGTTTTTTCATTACGTGCTCCTTATGCCATAGGAGCAGAGCAATATCAATGGTACGAGATTAAACGCGCTTCAGGAAATATTGAAATTAACTTTGAACAAGAAGAATTGAGCCGCAAAAAGGTCATCAAATTTATTGATCAATTAGTGCTTAAATATAAATTAAACAAAAATAAAATTATAGTAGCTGGCTTTAGTCAAGGTGGTATTTTGGCCGAAGCTATAGGCTTAACATCACCCGAAAAAGTGGCTGGTGTGGCCTGTTTTAGTGGGCGTTTTTTACCTGAATTAAAACCAATGATGAAAAGTAAAGCGCAGTTACAAAACAAAAAAATATTTTTGGCCCATGGCACACAGGACCAATTGTTAACCATCAATTTGGCCGAAGAAAACTACAAGGCTTTAACGGCATTAGGGCTAAAGGTGCGCTATAAAAAAGATGCTATTGGGCATAGTATTTCGGCCACTTTATTAAAAGAGTTTAATTTATGGTTAGCCGAATAAATTTCCAAGTAAGGAAATCATTGTGAGAATGAGTAAGAATTGTAATAAGATGGATTGGCGAGGACGCCAACCATGGACAAAAGAATTGGCGAGGTTCGATAATTCCAATAACTATCGGAATCGGACACCAACCATGGACAAAAATTTCAAACACATTAACTTTTCTTTCTAAACCTCAAAATGTCCAATGCAATTCCTAAAGTATACAAATGCTTGGTATAGCTATCAATACTACTAATCCTATCTAGTTGTTCGCCATAATTTACATAACTAATACTATTTAATTTCAAGTAGGAGTATCTCATAAAAGGAGACACCGCTATGTAGACTCTTTTTTCTTTCTTAGAAAAGAAACCACACTTTAAAAATAAATCAAAAGTAGGTTGTGTATCAATTGAGTACTTTCTTTTACAATATATTGTAAGTGGCCATAGATTAAAAATGCTTTGCTGTTCAAAACCAGTTTTATTCATCATAAAATTCAAACTTAAATACCACATCATATTAAAATTTGACTTCGGAACTAATTTTGAAAAAAATAATCCGTATGAAAAAGTTTTATAAGTATAGTAAAGAGCAGCATGACCTATGGTTGGAGGAGGAGGTACCAAATAGTGGGTAGTTATTCTTGGATCAGAATATGATGTTATACAATTTGCTCTCGCATTAGCCGAAAATCTTGCAATGTTAATTCCAACAAATGTTTTTTTAATTTCAAACAAATCAATTGAAATACTGCAACTTCGCTGTAATTCCTCTGAGAACTCGAATGGACTTAATCCTACTTGGTAGCTAAAAGTAAAAGGACGCTTTTTAAACTCTTGCGCAATTACATTTTCAATATTTCCAAATAATAGTAACTGAATAAAAACAAAAATTATTATTTGTATATTTATTAATTGCTTTTTCAAAATGACTCTATCCTTTTTAATACTTAGCCCCACCAGTCCCAATATTTTCAATAGGATGCCAGGTGGTTTTAATTTCTTGGGTATCTAAAATATGATAAGGACTTTGCGCATCATTTGCTGTGCCATTGCCTTTGTTGTGAATAAACACACGCTTAACATTTAAAGTAGCTAACTCTTGTATGGTTTTGATCACCGCATGATCATCGCCAAAATAAATGGTGGCATTTACATCCATGTGATTGGCAAAATGCGTATGTAACTCGCTTACTTTTCCTGTTAAAATATTTACCACACCGCCTGGCACATCAGATGAATTGAGCACTTCGGCAAAAGTTACAGCACACAATGGTTTGCTTTCTGAAGCCAACACCACACAGGTATTTCCACCTGCAATTACTGGCGCTATGGCATTTACTAAACTTATCAAACTTGTATCTTGTGCTGCTAAAACACTTACCACACCTGTTGGTTCGGGCACCGAGAAATTAAAATGCGAAGTAGCTACCGGATTGATACTTCCAAATAATTGTTGGTATTTATCGCACCAGCCGGCATAATACACCAGACGATCTACAGATAAATCTACCTCAGCTTCAGCAGCTTTGGCTGTGCTGCCTTGTTGCATTAACTCTTGTACAAACTGTGCTTTGCGGGTTTCGAGCATTTCGGCAATGCGATATAAAATTTGAGAACGATTAAAAGCGGCTCTGCTGCTCCATCCACCAAAGGCACCACGGGCAGCCACTACAGCGTTTCTAAAGTCCTTTCGAGAAGAAAGACACATGTTAGCTATAAGCTTACCTGCTTTATCATTGAGCGGATAATATCTTCCACTTTCGGTGCGAGGAAATGCTCCTCCAATGTAAATTTTGTATGTTTTCAAAACTTCTATTCTTGCCATTGTATTATTTATTTAACCGCCAAGAGCGCCAAGAAGGCGCAAAGGGCGCAAAGTTTATAATTTATTTTTAATCATTTTATTAACCTGGAAATTAATCAATAATTACTTTCTATTTTTTTAAACGCCAAGTGCGCTAAGTCCCGAAGATTCGGGAACGCAAAGGGCGCAAAGTTTATAATTTATTTACTACTCTTTTAATTCCTTCAGCCATTTTAGCTACATTGAAATTCATTAACAAACCTAACTTACAATTTGATAATTTCAAATAAGTTAATACTTGTGCTAAATGAACATCGTTAAGTGCTTCCACTGCTTTCACTTCAATTATTAATTTATTTTCTACTAAAATATCAATTCTGTATCCAACTTCCAACTTTATTTCTTCATACACAAGAGGCAATGCTTTTTGTTTTATTACATTCAATCCTGCCTTTCCTATTTCATAAAACAAACACTCTTCGTAAGCAGATTCGAGTAAACCAGGCCCCAAAGCTTTGTGCACCTTAATGGCACATCCTATTACACTTGTTGAAATTTCATTTTCAGTCATTTTCAATTTCTTATTCTTTTCGAATATCTTCTCGGCGCCCTTTGCGCCTCCTTTGCATCTTTGCGTTTAAACGTTTAAACCTAAAACTTCAAATAAGAACTCAATCCATGAATGCCACCTTCTCGTCCAAAGCCGCTTTCTTTGTAGCCACCGAATGGTGATGTAGGGTCAAATTTGTTATACGTATTAGCCCAAACCACTCCAGCTCTTAGTTTTGTGGTTAAATTAAATATCTTAGAGCCTTTGTCAGTCCATACACCAGCACTTAATCCATAAGGAATATTGTTTGCCTTTTCTATCACTTCCTCCACCGTTCTAAAGGTTTGAATAGTTAACACAGGGCCAAAAATTTCTTCCTGCACTATACGGTGACTTTGAGAAGTATTTAAAAATAAAGTAGGACGGCAAAAGAAGCCCTTTTTAGGAATGCTGCAACTGCTTTGATACATTTCGGCCCCTTCATCTTTTCCAATCTTAATATACTTGTTAATGGTATCTAATTGCCCTTTGCTATTGATCGCACCAATGTCAGTATTTTTATCCAATGGATCGCCCACAATTAGTGTTTCTAACCTGTCTTTTAATTTTCTGATAACGATATCTGCTACACCTTCCTGCACAAATAAACGGCTACCTGCACAACACACATGGCCTTGATTAAAGAAAATGCCGTTAACAATACCTTCAACCGCCTGGTCAATAGGTGCATCTTCAAAAATGATATTTGCTGCTTTACCACCCAACTCGAGTGTTAATTTTTTATTGGTGCCTGCTATTGATTTCTGAATGAGTTTGCCCACATCTGTTGAACCAGTGAAGGCAATTTTATCAATATCGGGATGGTTAACTATGGCTGCGCCAGTTTTACCTGCACCAGTAATGATATTTACCACACCATCGGGTAAGCCACTTTCTTGAATAATTTCAGCTAATTTAAGTGCAGTTAAAGGTGTTGTTTCAGCAGGTTTTAACACTACTGTATTTCCTGCTGCTAAGGCTGGTGCTATTTTCCAGGCTGCCATCAATAAAGGAAAATTCCAGGGAATAATTTGTCCTGCAACGCCCAAAGCTTGTGGCTTTCTGTTTGGAAAAGCATAATCTAATTTATCGGCCCAGCCAGCATAATAAAAGAAGTGATTGGCGGCCAAAGGCACATCCACATCACGACTTTCACGAATTGGTTTACCACCATCCAAAGTTTCGATGACAGCCAATTCACGCGCTCTTTCTTGCATTAAACGGGCAATACGATAAATATATTTACCACGCTCAGCAGCTGGCATTTTGCTCCACACATTGTTGTAGGCGTTGCGCGCAGCTTTTACTGCTTTGTTTACATCTGTTTCGTCTGCATCGGCCACTTTTGCTAAAACTTCTTCTGTGGCAGGATTAATGGTATCGAAATATTTGCCTTTGGCAGGTTTTACAAACTTGCCATCAATAAATAAATCATACTGTTTTTTTAGGTTGATGTGTTTAGTATCTTCGGGCGCTGGCGCATAATTCCAGCTGCTGTTGAAATCTAAATTGGGGGTATTTTTTTTAGCCATGTATTGCTTGTTATATACTTAAAAAGACGATTGATCTTTGGTATGGTTTTAATTAAATAAATTCCTCTTCAAATGGTGAACTTTTTATTTTTTCTAATTTTTCATCATGACAGAAAATAAAATTATCTTTTGTGTCGAATAAGTTGATGACTTGCTCTCGTTTAATCATTGTTGGTTTATCTGATAGATGGGCCTTGTAAGATGAAAACTTCCATGCATCAATGGTGTTGGTAAACTTGTGATGCACAGGATTGCAGTGGATATACAAGACATTTTCTTTAGCCTGCATTTCATCTTCTATTTCCTTTCTATGAAAACTTTGAATAAACAAATTACCTTTTCTGTTTAATTGCTTATTTAATGCTTGTGTATATGCACTAAAAAAGTTGGCAAATTGTTTACTTAAATGAATGCTAAATATATTTTCAGGATGATTGGGCAATTCAATTTTCATCTCCTTGAATTCATTAAATCCTACATCGTCAGCTATTTTTTCATTGGTTCTTAAAAAGTCAAATATTTCTTTTTCAGATTTTATTTTTATTAAACAATGAAAGTGATTAGGCATCAAGCAATAGGCGTATGTGTCTAAAATTGGCGCTAGGAGTTCGGCATACCTTTTTAGAAAATATAAATAATTATCTTCAGAATAAAATAAATTATCATTTCCATTTGCATGGTTATAGATATGATACATTTTATCTGGTTCTAATGGTATTCTCATTGATGTTGGTAGTGCTTAAACTTTAACAAAGTTCAGAACTTTGTTAAAGTTGAGTTATGAGTTTAGTTAATCTTTAGAAAAATAATCACTCGATTGATAAACACCAGTGGCTTCTTTCATCAATTGCATTAAAACATCATTGGCTAAACTGCTGGCACCAAACCTAAACCATTCGTTACTTAACCAGGCCATGCCTAAAGTTTCTTTAACCATCACTAAATAATGTAAAGCCGATTTAGCTGTAGAGATACCGCCAGCAGGCTTCATGCCAATCATAATTCCTGTTTTGTAATAATAATCTCTGATAGTTTCAAGCATCACTAAAGTAACAGGCATGGTGGCTGCAGGTGAAATTTTACCAGTAGAAGTTTTAATAAAATCTGCGCCAGCATAAATAGCAATTTCACTTGCTTTGCGCACATTGTCTAGCGTTGATAATTCACCAGTTTCAAAGATTACTTTTAAACGGGCTTTGCCACAAACTTCTTTGATAGCAGCAATTTCATCAAAAACAAAGTTATAATTGCCCTTTAAAAACTCCCCACGGCTAATGACCATGTCAATTTCATCTGCCCCATTATCAACAGCAAACTTGGTGTCTGCAATTTTTATTTCTCTTGTTGATTGACCGCTGGGGAAGGCTGTTGCCACAGAAGCAACTTTAACATTTGTATTCCTTAATGCATCTTTAGCAATTTTTACCATGCTGGGGTAAACACAAACAGCAGCAGTAGTAGGTAAACCAGGTAAAACATCATGTAAATGTATGGCTTTATAACACATTTGCTTTACTTTACCTTCGGTATCTTTACCTTCAAGCGTGGTAAGGTCAATCATGTTCAACACCATTTTTAAGCCTTGAACTTTTGTGTCTTTTTTGATGCTGCGCGTTGTAAATCTTGCACAACGTTCCTCCACGCCAACCTGATCGATTGTAGCGGTTTTTGCAAAATCAGGAATGTGAATTGTTTTGCTCATAATAGTTTTATTTCATGCCAAATATAATTAATTATTAATCAACTAATCAATACTAAATGGTGAGCGAATAAGGATAAAATCTAGAAGCTAAAAATAATATTAGTTTTTACGCCACATTAAAAAGGACTCTTTTCTGGGCTTGCCTTTTATTGTACCTTCAATCCAGGTATTAAGCGTATCAGGTGCTTTGTATTGGTAATTGATGCTTTGAGGGAAATCATGTTTATTGTTTTCAAATTTAAATTGATGATTTTCTGTTTCAACTAATTTAAAATGGATTGTTTTAGCTTGGTTTTGATTATGCACAGCAACGCTGTAATAAGCACCGCTATCTGAATTGGTAATATTTATAGATTCAAAAAAAACTGTGTCGTTATTTGCTAAAATATAGCTTATGCCACTGTAATTTCCATTTCCATTTTTTGTCCAATTTTCAAAAAATAAAGCTGAGGTATCTTTATCATTTGTCCAATTTCCAATTAGGCAATCAAAATCATTAAAATTGTGTTCCGCGTTTTTGTTGCTAATACTTTCGCAGCTTGCAAAAAAAATACTGACAATAGCAATAAATAATAAATTAATTCTCTTGTCCAGTTTCACCATCGGGATCTGGTTTAGTAACAGGTTGAACCTCTGGATTAGCTGATGAATAAAGTTTTTCAGTTTCTTTAGTTGTTTCAGCAAAATACTTTTTTTGATTCAAAATAATTAAACCAACGCCAATAGAAATGGAGAAATCAGCAAAGTTAAACACTGGTCTAAAAAATATAAAATCTTCGCCACCCCAAAAAGGAAACCATGTTGGAAAATGACCATTAAGCATTGGGAAGTAAAACATATCAACCACTCTGCCAAATAAAAATGGAGCATAGCCACCTTCTTTGGGTAAAAAGGTTGCCACCTGATTATAGCTTTCATTAAAGATAATGCCATAAAAGGCACTATCTATTAAATTGCCTAAGGCGCCAGCAAATACCAGTGCTATACAGTAAATATATCCTTTATTTTCTTTGTTTTTTACCAACCAAAATAAATAATATCCTAAGCCAGCAATGGCTAAAACTCTGAAGGAACTAAGTAAAAGTTTGCCATAACTTCCCTCGAGTTCCATACCAAATGCCATTCCGTTATTTTCGGTAAAATGCAAGATGCCCCAATTGGGAAACATTACTATTTCTTGCCCTAAATACATGTTGCTTTTAATCCAAAGCTTGATGGCCTGATCAATAAATAATAATATGAAAACAAGTAATAACGGTTTTTTCACAAAAAGAAAAGTATTGGTTAAATCAAAAGGCACAACCACCGAAGTAGTAATGCCTTTTGAAAGATTTTATGAGTTAAAATTAGTTTTGATCTCTTTTTGCTTCGATACTCAAAGTTGCGTGAGGCACGCTTCTTAAACGATCTTTAGAAATCATGTTACCTGTAGCACGACAAACACCATAGGTTTTGTTTTCGATGCGTATTAAAGCATTTTTAAGGTTTTGAATAAACTTTTCTTGACGAATAGCCAATTGTGTAGTTTCTTCTTTTGACATTACTTCAGAACCATCTTCTAATAATTTAAAAGTTGGAGAAGTATCATCTGTTCCATTGTTATCTCTATGAGATAAAGTATCCTTTAACAATTCATAATCCTTAATTGCTTCCGACAATTTATTATTGATTAAATCTTTGAATTCGCTTAACTCAGCTTCATTAAATTTTGTTTTACCAATAATAGGTGCTTTTACAGGTTTATCCTGGCCATAAAGCGAAGTGTTATCAAATGTAGGTCTGTTCGTTTTTAACTCTCTTTTTGATACTGGGAAGTTTTTTTCAACTGGTATTTTATTTGCTTCAATCAATTCAGCCACTGTTTTTGGCTTTACTGGTATTGGTTTAGCAATCATTGGAGGAGGAGGGGGCAATTTTTTACCTCTTCTTCTACCAGCAGGTTTTTCAGGTTTTGCAACCACAACATCTACAGCTTTCTTTACAAGAGGCTTCACAACAGCTTTAGAAGCTGGTTTCGCAGCCTTTTTTGCAACAACTTTAACCGCCTTTTTAGGAGCTGGTTTAGCAACTTTCTTAGCAATCACCTTAGCTTTTGCTGGTACTACCTTAGTCGCTTTTTTAGCAACAGGCTTAACCACCTTTTTTGGTGCCACCTTTTTAGCCACTGGCTTTGTTACTTTTTTAGAGACTTTAACAGGCTGTTTTACTGCCTTTTTAGCCACAGGCTTAGATACTTTTTTAGGAGTTGGCTTAGCTAGCTTTTTAGCAACAGGTTTTGCTGCCTTTTTAGCAACAGGCTTTGATATTTTTTTAGCAACAGGTTTTACTGCCTTTTTAGCTACAGGTTTTGTAACTTTTTTAGCAACAGGTTTTGCTACTTTTTTTACAGCTTTTTTAGCAACAGGCTTAACAACCTTCTTTGCTACTGCTTTTGATTTTTGTACTTTCTTTGCCATAATCGTGCAATTTTAATATTAAACTTTATTCACCTGAACACTGCTGCTCAGATTTTCTTCTAATTCCAGCAAAATAGCAGTTTCATCAAGGGTTTCAGAAACAAATTCTATTTTATCTGCCAAAATTTCGGTGCAAATATATTCCAAATTATGATTCACAGCCGATTTTATTTCCTTTTGTTCTTTGATTTTCAATACAATGCGGTCGGTAAGTTCAAAATTACGCTCTTTCCTATGGTTTTGAATTCTGTTTACTAATTCTCTAGCCAGCCCTTCTTCTCTTAATTCTTGCGTAATGGTTATATCTAATGCTACAGTCAATTGCCCTGCATTGGCTACCTTCCAACCTGGAATATCTACCGGAATAATTTCTGTATCTTCAATTTCAAGTAAAATAGCATCTCCTTCAATCACCATTTCAAATTTGCCCTCTTTTTCAATACCAGCAATGATTGCCATATCGTTATTTGAGGCATAAGCTTGAACCGCCTTCATGTGTTTACCGCACTTTTTACCTAATGTTTTAAAATTAAGTTTCAATTGTTTTACAATTTGGGTTTGTGATTCATCCACCAAATCCAATGATTTTACATTTACTTCAGATAAAATTAAATCTTTAACGGCCTCAATTTTTGCTTTGTAAGCATCATCCAACACAGGAATTTGAATTTTTGCCAATGGTTGACGT
>JBILPB010000028.1:0-26519 GCA_044374175.1 Bacteroidia bacterium
GCACTGCCCTTTAAAATTAAAATGCGAATTGGAGTCGTTGAGCCGCTCCCGCGCAATTGAAACTAACGGTTTGCGGCTAAAGAAAGTTGGCGATTTTGAAACATAAACTTTATTTTGAAAACCACATTACAAATGTAAAATAAATTTTCATTAGAAGTACAATGCAGCCAATTTTTTTTAGCCGCTGTTAGGCAGCGTTGCGAGTGTGAAGCTTGATCGCGTTTAACTCTGCCCCTTTTTCTTTGCGTTCCTCTTCAATGTCATAGTCGTCTTGCAACCCTAACCAAAATTTTGCTGTTGTCCCAAAATACTGTGCAAGTCTAAGAGCTGTGTCTGCGGTTATTCTTCTGGCACCTTTCACAATGGTCGAAATACGTGTCTGCGGAATACCTAGGTCTTTGGATAATTTGTAAGCGCTTATTTCCAATGGAATTAAAAATTCTTCGTGAAGTATTTCTCCTGGATGTATGTTTTTCAACTTTTTCATTTCATTATGTATTTAGTGATAATCAATTAATTCAACTTCGTCTGCATTTACATTATTCCATTTAAATATTATTCTCCACTGGTCGTTTACACGAATTGAATAATAGTTTTTCAGAGTTCCTTTTAATTTTTCAAGTCTGTTCGATGGTGGAATCATAAGGTCTGTCAAGTTTTGCGAGTTATTCAACATTCTCAGTTTTCTTCGTGCAATTTCCTGTACTTCTGTCGGCAAACCTTTAACTCTTTCACCTTCCCATATTTTTTGAGTGTTTTTATTTCCGAATGAAGTCAACATAATGTCGTTTTGCGTTACTAACGTCAAAGATAAGCACTATTCTTTTTAAAAGCAAAATTTATTTTTAAAATTCTGTCTCGTTTTTCACACCGAGTAATGCGGCCTAACGTTTTGCAGATTGGCGATGGGCGGGCTTAGGAGCACTGAACTGTATTTTACCACTAAAGTTTTTTAGTAGCACAAATGTTCAAATTATCTTTAAACCCGCCATATCCGCCAATGTGCTGTTATGGGCTGGTTGTTTCCCTACTGTATTACAATCTTTCTATTTTCAATTGTGTTGTTCTGTGTGTCGATCAATTGCACGTAATATATTCCAGTTCCTGTCCAAGTAGAAAGGTCTAGGTATGATGTCTGCTGATTGATGGCAGTTGTGAAAACTGTTTGACCAATTGAGTTTACAATGGTAAGCGTGTAACCATTCAATGATGCAAAGTTTCCATAATCAACTGTTATGTGTGTATTTGCTGGGTTTGGAAATACTTTTATGGTGTTTTGGTTACTTGGTGGATTCAATCCTATAATTGTCGCATTAATAATTAGGGTGTCAGTAACTGTTGTAAGAAGCGTATCATAAACTGTGACGTTTGTGATACATGTATCCAAAATATTTATGATTGCCACATCAGATGTGTCAATGCAATTACCCGATGAAGAAATTACTCTGATTGGTTGAGTATGATTTGGTAATTGGATATTTGCAATATTCAAAGTAGCTGTGTTTGCATCTGAGTAATTTCCGAAATTATTCAACGTTTGGAAACCTTGTCCAAAATCGCTTTGCCAAACATAGTTTGGATTAGGATATAATGTTGTGGCTGTGAAAGTGGCAGTACTTCCTATGTTCAAAGAATTTGTTTGTGGAGAAATTGTGAGGTTATTAGTACAGTTTACTGCATTATACAAAACTGTTATTTCTTGTTGGGTTAATGCACGGTCCCAAATACCAATGTCATCGATTTTACCTAAATAATATTGACAAGAACCTGAAGCACAAATTGATTTTCCAATTAACGTTGCAGCAGCAAAAGGATTCCAAGCACTTGTAGAAAATGAGTTTATATTCAAATCCAACGATCCATCTATATAATATCTTATAAATGACGAGTCCGAATTAACAACAACAATCACATTGTGCCAAATGAAATTATTTAAGTTATTTTGATTTGATGTCCAATATTGAGTTGTGCTACTGCCAGCATTGCCATATGAAAATTTACCTGTATTACCATTATTCAAAAACATAGAATATTTATAATTTAGTGATAAATCTCTATCTGTAAAAATAGCACTTGTATTTGTTTGTGCTGATTTATACCAAAGCGAAATTGTATGATTTGAATAAACAGGACTCAATAACACATTTCCAATTTCAATCCAATTATTAGTTCCATTAAATTCAAATGCACTCCCTGCATTCCCATACCTGTCACTTGTCAGAGTAGCACCGTTCACCGCGCCATTATTCCCATTCCCACTTTCATCATTAGCATTCCCATTAAACGGCCACCAGCCAACTAATCCATTGGTCGGTAAGTAATTTGGCACTTGTGCCATTGTTTCAGCAGTCAATCCTAGCGTTGCTATAGCTGTTAGAAATATTGATTTAAATTTCATATTTTTTTGTTTTTTTGTTCTTAATATTATCTTCTATTTTCAGATTACTCGCTGTTTTTTAAAATGGTATTTTGTTTCCCTGTTCTTTGGTTAGCAAAAATATGTTACTTACATTAGTCTATTTCTTTTTTCGGTGGCTCTCTCATTTGTCCGCTATATTTTTTATTCAACTTGCCCATAACGATTTGCGGCTAAAAGATGTTGGCGCTTTTGAAGCACAAATTATCTTATGAAAACCACATTTCAAATGTAAAATAAATTTTCATTAGAAGCAGAATGCAGCCAATATATTTTAGGTGCTGTTATTGGCTGTGTTTCTCGAGTATTGGCTGTCACAATTCATTCGATAATTGCACGAGTTGTTTTTCTAAATACTCTTCTGTTTCTTCATCTTTCTCAGTTAATAGACGCTTTTTAATGTCCACATATTTATTGCATATTTTCATAAACTTTTCGGTCGAGTGCAGTTTGTCAAGCCACCTTTTAAAGTCAGATAAACTTTCTTTATTTTTCAATTCATTTATGTAACTTTCTTCAAAGTCCTTGTCTAAATTGGTCGAGTCGTTGTTGCCTACTATTTTAATAAATAAATCCTTGTCGCTACAAAAAAGTTCAAATGCTTTTTTTTCAGCATCTTTTACTTTATTCGTTTTAAAAAGTATAATTGTCCATTCAAACAAAAAGTCTGGATAACACATGTCGTCAGAAAAGTTCTTATGAAACCAATTAAAATAACGAAGTCCTCCTGAAAAGTCTTCAATAGAAATATAAAGCTGTGGTGGAATATAGCGAAGTCCTCGTCCGTCATGATATTCGCCTCCCCAATATTTTTTGTCCGCAGCCAATGCAGCTTTTACATTGATTATTTTTTTCTTTACTCTTTCAACTTGCTTTGGTGTCATTTTTTGTAAGTGAACTGAATAATTAAATTATTATTCAACTTATACAAAGATTGTAAAAAATAGCAACACTTCAAATTTTCAATATTGTGATCCTAAATTTCAGTCTTAAAATTAGTCGATGAACATTGCCAATAACGATTTGCAGCTACCCGAATGGCGGGACTTTTACCACAAAACTTGATTTGAAAAACCAATGTTTGATTAACCACAAAACTGTCTTTGGAACACGAAATCCCGCCTTTTGGGTAGGTGCTGTTGTCATAACCTCTCACCCTTTTACTTTCTTTTACTCCTAAACCCTTGTAAAATAAGGCTTTTATCATTTTTAGTATCTTAATTTGATGCATAAAAAAGTAACGAAAAGTTTGTTTTGTTATACCTAATGTTGTACCTTCGTACTCTGTTGCACCGCATTGCACAACCCTGTAAAATATTAGATATGGCATCAATCAAATTAGTACTCCGAAATGATAAAGTAGGCAAAGATGGCGAAGCACCTTTGTACCTTAGACTTATCAAAGACCGCAAAACTAAATTCATTTCTTTAGGTGTTAGGTTAGTTCCAAACGAATGGGACGAAGATAAACAAAGAGTTAAAAAGAACCACTCAAATTCTGCAAGAATAAATGCACTACTGGCACAAAAGGTTGCAGAAGCTGAAGGACAAGTTGCAGACCTTGAAAGAAAAAAATCACAGCCATCAGCAAAGAAGTTGAAGGAAGCCATCAAAGGAAAAGATGCAACCAACTTTTTTGAATACAGCTATGCAAGATGCGAAAAACAGAAAACAACATTATCACCTGCCACATACCGGAATTATACCAAGTACCTAAGTAAGTTTGAAAAATTTATGGGTACATCAGAAGTCTATTTTGAAGACATCAATGTAACCACCCTCAAAGATTTTGCAAACCATTGTTCCAAAACTTTGAGCAACAATAACACTACAATTCACTATTCCTTAACCATCCTTTCCATAATGTTCAAGGATGCACAAAGAGAAGATATAATTCCTACCAGTTTGTACCCCTTTGATAAGTTCAGAGTAAAGAAAGAAAAGAGCAGCCGCAACTACTTAAACAAAGAGCAATTAGCAGCACTCGAAGCATTAGAAGTTTCGCAATTAGGCAAAGCACAAATTTGTAAGGATATGTTTTTGTTTGCTGTTTATGCAGGTGGTTTGAGATTTGGTGATGTAATAGAATTGCAATGGAAACATTTTTTAGCAGCCGACAATCGTATTTCTAAAGTTATCCGCAAAACAGGAAGGCAACACAGTTTTAAAATGGGAAGTGTGGCAATTGAAATACTTGATAAATACAAAACCAAAAATAGTCAGCCCGAAGATTTTATTTTTCCAATAATGGAGCAAAGCGATTTGTATTTCAAGGATAATTTTTTTCGTTCAAAAGAAACAGAACGCCACAATGCACTAACTAATTTTCACCTCAATAATTTTGGAAAGACACTCAAACTTCCTTTTTCATTATCGTTCCACCTTAGCCGCCATACTTTTGCGACCAGAGCATTAAACAACGGTATGAGGATTGAACACGTTTCAAAATTGATGGACCATTCAGGAATTGGAATTACACAGGTATATGCAAAAATCATCAATGAAGAATTAGACAAAGCAGTGGATCAATATTTAGGTTAAAATCATTATTTTTCGCTTTTTAAATGGCAATAATTTCAGATAATCAAATAAACGCATATATCGACAAGCTGCTCAACTTCGTTGATGGCTTGCCTATGGGCGACAATGGCAAAGCATATATCAGAGCAAAATTGTTAGTGGATTTTTTAGATACTTGGCAATTTGATGATGAAGCCAACAGCTTCACCCTTGAGGAATACCTTGCTAATCCCTCAAATCCTCGCTTTACAGAGGTTCAAACCACCTATGGCATAAGAAACACCACTCAAATTGAAAGGTGGATAGAAGGCTTTAAAACAGCATTAAAAAAGGCAAGGGGAATAGCATTAGAAAACCATTTGAAAGAGTTAGATAATTTGCACCCAGCCCTTAAAGCTGCAAGGCTTACAAAAAGCCTGGCAGCCATTACCCGAGCAGAACTATTTGAGAAGCATGACATCAAATCCATCAAAGACCCGGAATGGAACAACCAACTCAAAGAAATTTTAGGTGCTGAAATTACCTTTTCAAAAGAGCAAGCCGACCTACTAACAAAAGCACCGAACCCACAACAACTAACACCTGCAAGTGATGATGAAATATTGATAGTGGAAGAACTTGAAAACCGTTTGGCAATTGAAGCAGTAGAGTATAAGCGAAAGGTTGATGAACTTTGGGAAACACACAAATTTGACCCCACTTATTTTGACAGCTTTATCTCAGGTCCTTTGCTTAACGAGTTTACTAAATCCGTTTATGAAAGAATTAAGCCACTGAATAATCAGGTTATAAATCAGTACCTCAATTTATCCCTGCAACAATTCAAAACGCATACACCACCAAAAAGACACAAGGCTTTTTTGCTCAACTATCATAATACTTATTGGTTTCCGAATGTGATGGAGTATAAAGAAAACGAGTATGATGCAAAATACGCCACCCATGTTTGGAAACATTATAACAACCACTTTCATTTATTCAAAGAAGCATTTCAGAAAATATATGATGATTTTAAAACAGGATTAGGAAGCAATGCAACACCACCAGCAACAAACAAAATCAAGGATGATAATTTCAATATTTTCATAAAGGCTTTAGAATACAACTACCCTCTGGAACATGCACCGTTAAGTTATTACTATCAGTGGCGTGACAACCTTTCTTACCTCAAAAAAGAAGTGTTGAGCAACCTCATTCACTTAGAACAGGATGCAAGAAAACCATACCTCAACCGCTTAAAGTTTGAATTGAATGAAACATTGCAGCACTGCCATACAAGCCAAGAAGAAATAAATGACCTTTATACAAAATACGAAACCAGTGAAGAAGAATTGCTTCGCAATCGTTCTTACACCAACGCTTTGCATATTGCCATTAATGATGAACCACCAAAGTTTGAAGATACATTTGAAGAAGGTTTTAACCCCGATACAGAGAATATTCAACACAGCTTTTACAATTTCCATTATGGCAAAATAATTCTTTCAGCACTTGACTTTTTAAATGAACAAGCCATTGAATATGGCTTTATTCAAAAAGAAGAAACACCTCCGCAACCCATCAAGAATAAGCCTACGGCTTTATCTTTCAAATACATCAATAAAGTTGGTGGCTATGAAAATATTACCGACCTATTGAAATCATTAAAGAAAAATAATCTTGTTGATGAAAAAACAACCATTGCCAATTTCAGAAGCATATTTTCAGGGAAGGGAATTGAACAAAAAATCATCTGGTCAGGCAACATTTCCGAATTGGTACACTTCATCAAAACCCTGCACAACACTGCTAAAAAGGTTGAAGATACCAAACAAAAGCAATGGGAAATAACCATCAACTGTTTTCAAATGGCTGATGGCACAGAATTAACCAGGGATAAATTAAGGCGACAGAAGAATGATGATGTTGCCAAAGCAGCCATCATTGAAAAAGCGGTCAATATTCTCTGATTTGAACTCTACACCTTACAAAAAGTTTTAAAAAACTTTCATCAAACATCAAACGCCAGGCTTAGCAGCTTGGCGTTTTTTTTGGCATACTCTACACTCTACACCTTACTCTAAACCCTTATCTGCAAAGGTTTTTAGCCCCTCTTTACTGCACAAATTTGCTTCCGAAATCATTCATAAACATTAAAAAATAAAAAGAAATGGAAGCAGTAATCCTCACAAAAGACCAGTATCAGGAATTAGTTGTGCGAATGGACGAAATTAAGTCCGCACTAACCGAAAAACAGAAAGAACCTAAAGATATATTTCTTGACAATCAAGATTTCCTTCAACTGATGAACATCAGTAAACGAACCGCACAATCTTGGCGTGACGAAGGCATTATCTCATTCTCTCAGGTAGGCTCAAAAATCTACTACCGAATGAGTGATGTGCAAAAGCTATTGGATAGCAATTACAACCAAGCATTCAAAAAAAGAAAATAATCAACTCATTTAATAACCCTGTAAAATATTAGAAAATGTCATCAGCATCAGTATTCAAAAACTATGTGCATTTAGTAGAGCACAAATCAATTATTGTCATCACCAAAGACATCAAAGAAGGTAAATACAAAGAACAAGTCGAAGCAATTCGCAAGCTCATTGCCGAGGGGCAAGAAACGGAAGCAGATAAGCTCAAAAAACAACTACTTGCTTTCACGCCATCAGGCACATTTGAAAATGGCCGTAAAGCTGAATTGCTATCGCAATACAGCGAATATGTAATTTTAGATTTAGACGACCTAAATCCAATTCAATTAGAAGAAGCAAAAAAAATAGTAGCATTAGCACCCTATACTTTTGCGGTATTTATTAGCCCAAGCGGAAATGGTTTAAAAATAATCGTTGCAGTAAGCACTAAAGCGGAGCATCATAAAATTGCTTTTCAGCAAGTTTCCGATTACTATGCACAAGCCCTGCAAGTAGAAGTTGACCAATCAGGCAAAGATGTTTCACGCCTTTGTTTTATGTCTTATGATCCTGATTGCTTTCGCAACATCAATGCTGAAAAGTTCAATGTAAACATCGAACTACATGAACCCAAAATTTCCCAAAAAGTAAAACAACCGAAATCAGAAGAACCCAATAATGAAATACCACCCATTTCAGATGATACAGATTGGTTGGAAGTGTTCGGTAATTGTGTTGATTTTACTGATAGGAAATTAAGTTACGACAAAGGCAATAGAAATAACTACTTGCATTTGTTGGCTTGCAATTGCAACCGTGCCGGAATACCTAAAAACATTGCAGAAGCTCATATTTTACAAAACTTCGACCTTGACCCACAAGAAGCTATCCCCACCATTCAGAGTGCTTATGATAACAATATTGCAGACTTTGCAAAGTTTGCAGACTTTGCAAAAAACACAGAAAACATACCTCAGTCTAAAGACGAGTTTTTGATGAATATGCCAATGCTTCCAGATGAAGTATTCGATAAATTGCCCGAGATTTTAAAACAAGGTGCAGCAGTATTTCAGGACCGCAGAGAAAGGGATGTTTTCCTTACAGGTGCTTTGAGTATCATTAGTGGTTGTATGCGAAATGTAGTAGGGCTTTACAGAGCAAAAGAACACTTTGCCAATTTGTTTGTGTTCATCATTGCTCCTGCTGCAAGCGGTAAAGGCTCATTAACATTCGCCAAAGTGTTAGGTGACAAATTTCATGATAAATTAGTAGCTGAAAGTTTGGAGCAGCAGAAGATTTTTAAAATAGAATTACAGGAATACAAACGAAAAATCAACGATAAAAAACAAGACACTTCTGAATTAGCACCACCGGAAGAGCCACCTTTCAAAGTATTATTCATTCCTGCAAACAACAGCAGTGCAAGAGTTATCCAACACCTAAAAGAAGGTGACGAACAAGGCATTTTTTGCGAAACTGAAGCTGATACGATGGGTGCAGTTTTTAAACAAGATTGGGGCAGCTATTCCGACTTGCTTCGCAAGGCATTTCACCACGAACCTATTTCATATAGCCGAAAGACCAACAAAGAATGGGTTGAAATAAAAAAGCCTCGTTTATCGGTTGCATTGGCAGGTACTCCAGGGCAAGTTGAAAACCTTATCAAATCAGCAGAGGATGGCCTATTTAGCCGCTTTATATTCTACACTTTCAAATCAGAAATAGTGTGGGTAAAGGCAAGCGATACCATGAACGGCATCAACCTTACAGCACATTTTGAGCAGTTATCCGATACAGTTCTTCAATTCGTTGGGTTCCTTGAAACCTATGAAAAAATAAATTTCAAACTTTCCGAAAACCAATGGGACAAGCTCAATGAGTTTGGCGAAAACTGTCTTAATTCCTTAGCCACTTTTGTCAGTGAAGATTTATCAAGCACATCCAAGCGTTTGGGCTTAATACTTTACAGAGTGGCAATGGTCATAACCGCTTTACGTTACTTCGATAATGGTGAAATTTCAAACGAATACCATTGCACAGATGAGGATTTTGAATTAGCCCTATCACTGGTAAAGGTATATCAAGACCACAGCGTTTTTATGTTCAAAGAGCTACCTAAGCAAGCCACAGTTACCGATAAATTGCTAAAGCAATTTTTTGAAAAACTTGCAACCTCATTCCGCAGAAAAGAAGCTATAACCCTTGCAGTAGCTGAATTAGGCATAAAAGAACGCACCGCAGACCTCTATTTGTCAAAGCTGGTAGCCTTTAAGTGGATTGAGAAAACCCGAAACGGTATCTACCAAAAAATCAAGCATTAACACAGTCTTTGCAAGTTTTGCAAGTTTTGCAAACTTTGCAAACTTTCTTACTTTTATATCTTTATATTTGCCAATATTTGACAAGTCAATTAAACAACGATGAATAGCCAGTTTGGTGAAAAAATTAGAACGCTTAGGGAAAAGCAGAAGTTGTATTTGAGGCAGGTTGCACCATTGCTTGAAATGGACACGGCACAGCTGAGTAAAATTGAAAAAGGTTTGCGTCAACTCAAAAGAGAGCAGATTACAGTATTGGCAGATATTCTAAAGGCAAATGCTGATGAGTTGCAAACACTTTGGCTTGCCGACCAAATATATGCGGTGGTCAAAGATGAAAAATTTGCCAATGAAGCTATGCAAGTAGCAGACAAGAAAATAAACCTAAAAAAACGTAAGAAGTAAGGAACTAAAAGTAAAATGGTCACAAAGAAAAAATACTCATTCTCATTCACAGGTGCTTCTGCTTTATTAGCAGAAACATTAATAGTTGCGGAGGAGTATGTTCGTTTGCAAGATTGGGAAAAGGTGAAGGTTTCTGTGCAGGAGAATAACTTGATGAATAAAACAAAACAGAATACTTCCAAAAGAATGTACCATGAATTAAAAAAGAGACTTGAATTACTTACCAATGAACAATTAAATCTTATAGTGAGTGGCAGCCCTGATGAAAGCAAAGCAATGGTTTTACTTTCTCTAATAAAAGCCTACTCTTTTTTTAAGGATTTCCTTATTGAGGTAATAAGAACCAAATATTTATTGTACAACAACATCATAGTTTCCTCAGACTATACAAGCTTTTTCAATACTAAAGCTATCACCCATAATGAACTGAATACCATTACTGAAAAAACAACAAATAAGGTAAAACAAGTATTATTCAAAATGTTAGAGCAGGTAGGGCTTATAAATTCTGCCAAAGATGGCATTATTATAAAACCGTTTTTAAGTGATGATTCAATTAAAGCCATTTTAAATGATGATGCTACATTGTTAGCAGGTTTCTTATGCTCTGATGCTGAAATAAAGACATTAAAAAAAATCCCTGTTCATGGTTAATACAAAAAAAGAAAATATACCTCAGCTTTTCGATAAGCTATTTAAAACACTGTCAGGTAGCCGTTTCATCAATCGTGAAGGATTAGGTGGTAATAAACCAATATTTATTCAGCCCTATGAAATAGCTCAACAAGTGGCAGTTGATGAACAAATACAATCTCTTATTAAAAGACTAAATGCAGCTAATGTTCCTGTATTAGCTATCGATTTATATAATTTATGCCTTGATGTACTCAAAGCAAAAGGTACGTTACAGAAGGTTCTTGAAAATGAGCAGAATTTACCTAAAAGAGAATTTAAAAGAAATCTTCAAGGGTCATTAAGTGTAAAAGACAATATTATGCCATACATACAAGAGAAAATGAAAGAATCAGAGCACCGCATGGTTTTTATCTATGGTATTGATAAAGTTTACCAGCAATTATCAATGGTTCCTGTATTGGTCAATATTCAATCTTTACTAAACAATGAACCATTCATCTTTTTTTATCCAGGCTTATATGATAACTATTCATTGAACCTCTTTGGAAGTATCAATGAAGACAACGAATACAGAGCCTTCAACCTAAATAATTATAACTAAGATGCCAATACAACAAAGTATATACAAAAACGACATCACCCGAGAAATTGGTGGTGTAATTTATTCAAATGACGATAGGAATTTGATGCAAGAGTTGGAAGAATATGTAATAACCAAGGAGCTACAAAAACCAAGATTGTTACCAGAGTTGTTTGATGCTATTGCAAAGCAAAAAGTGAATAGCAGTGTTTGGATTTCTGGTTATTACGGCTCAGGTAAATCACACTTACTAAAAATGATTGCTTTGGTACTTAACAACAAAGAAATCAACAATAAAAAAAGTGCGGATATTTTTAGTGCAAAAATTGAAGATGATTTTGATTTTCAAGCCAATATTAAAAAGGCATCCAAAATTACCAATAAGGCAATTCTTTTTAATATACAAGGGAAGGCTGATGGTTTTGATAATACCGAGAGTTTTTCAGACCGTGTGTTAATGGTATTCTTAAAAGCACTCAATGAAAATTATGGCTACCATCCAATTTTTCCTGAGATAGCAGAAATAGAAAGGCAACTTGACCAAAATGGCTTGTTCGATAAGTTTAAAGATAATTATTACAAACATTGCAATCATCCTTGGGAACTCCATCGAAACGATGTTTCTTGGCATTTGAATGAACTGATTGCAGTGTATGCACAAACGAGAGAAATCAAGCCTGATGAAGCAAGAGACATTATAAATAATCAACGCAGCACCTACAAAATAGATATTGAAACTTTCGCAAAGCTTGTAAACAAGCATTGTGAGTTAGATAAACAACGTATCGTTTTTTGTGCTGATGAAGTGGGTCAGTTTATTGCAGACGACATCAACAAGATGTTGAGTCTTCAGACCATTGCAGAGGAATTAGCAGTAAGAACCAACGGCAATTCATTTGTAATTGTAACCTCTCAGGATGATATTGATGCAACTATTTCAAGGTTTACACAAGCACAAGCTGATACCTTTTCAAAAATCAAGGCTCGTTTTATGTACCGTGTGCCTTTAACCAGTGCAAACGCAGATGAAGTAATCCAAAAGCGTTTATTACTAAAAACTGATGAAGGCAATGGGTTACTCGAAAAAATGTATGAAAAGGATAAGAATATTATTTCCGTTCTTTTTCAATTTACAGATGATTCAAAAAAATATAAAGGCTACCAATCATTGGAGCATTTTCAAAATACTTTTCCTTTTGTTTCTTATCAGTTCGATTTGTTTCAAGATGCAATAAAAGCATTATCTCAACACGATGCTTTTACAGGCCGTGCCCAATCCACAGGTGAAAGATCACTACTTGAAGTTTGCCACCGTGCAGCCAAAAGTTTAAAGGATAAAGAACTAGACACCTTAGTAACATTCCCAATGTTATTTGATGCCATAAGACACGACTTTAGAGCATCAGTATATAATGACATTACTTCTGCCGAAAGAGGTTTAATATCGCCTTTAGCAGTTGATATTTTAAAAGCCTTGTTCTTGGTAAAATATGTAAAAGGTTTTCACTCTAATATTAAAAATATTACCACCCTTTTATTACCAAAATTTGAAGTTGAAATAGATTCCTTCCAAAAAGAAGTGCAAGAAGCTTTAAACCTTTTGGAAAGCCAAACCTATATTCAACGTACTTCTGCAAACACTTATGAATACCTTACCAACCAAGAAAAAGATGTCGAAAAAGAGATTAAAAATACAGATATTGATGATGGAGCTGCAAATAAATTGTTAGCCACTTTCATTTTTGAAGACATCCTTAAAGATTCAAAAGTAAAATTAGATAACATTGGACAGCCTTATGAGTTTGGCAAAAAGTTAGATGATATGGCACTTACACAAAAAGACTTTTTTGTAAACTTCATTACTCAGTTCAATTTAAATGGTACAAGTGAAGCCAACATTTCTTTTTTCTCTATGGGCAGACCAAATGAGTTAATTGTTCTGTTGCCTGAAGACAGTCGTATGCATATTGAATTGCCTTTGATTGTAAAAACTGAAAAATACATTCAAACAACGCAATCTCCTTCATTGGAAGTTGCCAAAATTCAGATATTAAGAGAAAAAGCTCAACTCAACAACGAACGCAGAAGAACATTGCTTAACCAGTTGAAAGAAATGATTGGTGATGCAAAAGTTTACCTGAATGGTTCTGAACTTACTAATATTGGCAGCCGTGACTCAAAAACAAAAGTTACCACTGGTGTACAGCAATTAATAAAAATGATATATCCCAAATTGGATATGTTGCCTGCTGCATTTACAGAAACTCACTTGGTAAATATCATTGCTTCACAAGACAGTCTTTTGTTTACAGACGAACTACATGAAATTGAAGTAGAGATGCTAACCAGAATACAACGCAACAAAGCAAACCACGAAAGAACAACCATCAAAAATCTCTTAGATTTTTTTAATTCCCGTCCTTATGGTTGGTATCAAGCTGCTGTGTTGTGCATCATTGCTAAGTTGTATAAACGCAATAAAATTAACCTGAAACAAGACAGCAATCCATTGGATGATAAAGCAACATTGGATGCTTTGCAAAAAAACAATCAGTACAGCAATACAATCATAGAACTGGAAGAAGAAATTCAAAACAGTCAACTATTAAAACTCAAAGCATTTTATCAGGAATATTTCAATGAACCCAATCTTGGCAATGAACCTAAAGAAGTTTCAAGGTTTTTCAAACAGAGAATAAATCAGGAGTTAAACGACCTGATGCTGATTTACAACATGAGAAGCCGCTTTCAGTTTTTAGAAGCAATGGGCGAACCCATAAGCAGAATAAAACTATTGTCTGAAAAAGAACACCCTTATTTCTTTAATGCATTAGACCAATATCAAGATAATTTATTGGACGACAAAGACAATGTTTTAGATGCTATCCGTAAGTTTATGAATGGCTCTCAAAAAGAGATTTTTGAAAATGTCCTATTCTACCTCGAAAGCAATAATGCCAATTTTAACTTCATAAACCAACAAAGTATAGAAAAGCTAAACATGGTAAAAGAAAGTCCTGATCCATACAAAGGCAACTTAATGCAGGAGGCAAAAGGTGCCTTAGAAGAAGTAAGAACAGAAGTATTAGCACAAATAAAAACAGAAAGAGAAACTGCATCAGAATCAATAAAGCAAACTATTGATAAGTTAAAATCATTTGATGATTTTGCTAAGCTAACAGCACCACAGCAAATAGATGTCTTGAAACCATTTGAAGCCGCAATTGCTGAAATAACACAAGAACGCTTTATCGGTAATATCCGCACAAAAGTAAATTACACCACCAATGATGTGTATCAAAAACAATTGGAATATATGACCCAGTTGGCAAATCCTGCCACACCAGAAGTCCCAAGTAAACCAACATTACCAAGTAAACCTGAAGTACCTGGTAAACCAAAAGTTCCTGGCAACACAGAACCACCCAAACCACGGATTGTTTTTGTGCCAAGAGATAGTGTAAAAGTGCAATTCAAAAAACCTCAATTAGTAACTCAGCAGGATGTGGAAGATTATGTGGAGGCCTTAAAAAAACAATATTTAAAAATCATTGATGAAAACAAACGAATTTCTTTGTAATATGAAAAATATAGAATTAAAAAATTACCGTTGTTTTGAAAAACTTCCATTAGATTTTTCAAATAAAGTAAACCTGCTAATTGGTGATAATGCCAGCGGTAAAACAACATTAATGAGGGCCTTAAGTGCTTCTCTCAGTTCATTTTTTACGGGATTTAGCGATGAAAACACAAGATTTACTGGCCTAGCAAAAGATGATTTTAGAATTATTGAAGCTGAAGCTAGTTTAGTGAATGAGGTGCCAATTAAGGTTGATTTTGAATGGTTGGATAGTAAAGTAGCTTTAGAACTAAAGTCTCCAAAAGGCAGAACACTTCAAGACCCTTTAAAACCAATTAAGTTAAAAGGTGCCGAAATGTATAAAAATATGTTTGCAGAAAAGAAACAAGTTTTGTCGCTACCGCTAATAGCAAGTTTCTCTACTTCTGATATTCACTCCACAAGAAAAATCAGTTTAGAACCATTCAAAAAATACGATCATAAACCTTCATTTGGCTATTACGAATGTTTGCAAGGAGATGGATTTTTAGAATATTGGACTAAAAGATTGTTAGTGCTACGTGAAGCCAATACAGGTGAGTTGGAAATTAATGGAGTTGTTTCAACATTAATGGCTGCTTTAGGACCTAATGGGTGCAATATTATTAGTGATGTTCATATACGTCCTAATCAAGGTAAAGTTTATTACTATTTGAATGACAATCGAGTTTCAGATACGGAGAATCTTTCAGATGGTTTACGAAGATTAATCAATATTGTAATGGATCTTTCTTTCCGTTGTATGCTTTTGAACAAAGGTATCTATGGCTTGGAAGCTTGCAAAAAAACTGAAGGCACAGTCTTGATAGATGAAATTGATTTACATCTACATCCAACTTTGCAGTCATTAGTTATGAAAGGATTGCAAAACGCATTTCCAAATTTACAATTCATCATTACATCTCATGCTCCTATGATAATGACTGGTATTCCAATGGATGAGCAAAATAAAATTATCAAATTAGGATTTAAAAAAGGCGAAGGATATACTGCAAAAGAAATTGAGACTTATGGATTGGATGCATCAACAATAATCCAAGCAATTTTAGGTGTTACTCCTCGCTCTCAGGATGTGGAAGACAGACTGTCAACGCTGTTTAATTTTATTGATAATAATGAATATGAGAAAGCTATTTTAAAATTAGCTGATATGCGAAAACAATTTGGAAACTACCTACCAGAGCTTGCAAAAGCAGAAGCCATGTTAAACTTTTTAATCGACAAGCCAAATGATTCAAATAAATAAACGTTCAGAGCCAGTTGAATGGACTGCAAAAAAAGCAACACCGGGCTTTAGAGAATATGAACCAATACCTGAATTAAGAGATGCTTTATTGATAGAGCAAGGGTATATCTGTGCTTATTGTATGCGTAGGTTACCTGCACAGGATGTTAAGGTAGACGCTTCTTCCAAAATTGAACATATCAAATCCCAAGAAGATAGGTCAGACTTGCAATTAAACTATACTAACATGGCTATTTGTTGTCCAGGTAATTTAAATGACGAGGCTCATTGCGATAAGTTAAAAGGTGGTAATAGTGTTAGCTTTAATCTTCATACACAAGCATTGCAACAATCAATTGAATATGGTTCAAAAGACGGTTTTATTCGTTCTACAAATACGACTTGGAATAATGAGATAAATGAGCTTCTCAATCTAAACCATTCAATGTTAATGGCTAATAGAAAAGAAGCTCTATTAGGTGTAATTGAATATTTGAATGCAGCTAATTGGACAACCCAAGCCGTAAATAATAAATTGAATCAATGGCGTCAACTAAATACAGAAGGTAAATACTATGAGTTCTGTGGCATTATTATTTGGTTCCTAAACAAAAAAAAATCCCTTTAAAGCTAAAATTATGATTATACAACTCGATACAGATAACCCTAAACCATTAGAGCAAAAAATTCAAGAATTAATTTTAAAAAAATTGTTCATAAAAGTTGATGATGAAAAAATATTCATCAAAAAAGAAGATTTTATAGGATTAATATTGAAAGATATTATAGCCATAGCACAAGCTGATTTCAACATAGATGCCGCACTTATTATTGCCCTAAAGGAGCAAACAGACTATCAATCTATGCCTGATGCGAAAAGAAATGAATTAGATCAGGCCTTAATGGAATTTTTAACAGAAATTGAGGCATATCGATTTTATTTGGATGCTATACAAAATGAATTATGCGAGGACGAAGATGAAATTTATATGAAAGTGCTTACTATATTAAATTCAGAAATCGAACTTCTAGAAAGGAAACTGTGTAAATTAATGGTGCAAAGCCTTAACAATAAAATTGAAAATGATGGCTACTCAGAAAAAATTGGTAATTCAAGAGAGGAATTATTAAATGGAATCGCTTTTCAAATTAAGGTATTAGCTTCAAGTAGTAGCATTACAGAAGCCATTAAAGAGTTTGATAGTTTAATGCCAACTTCAAAAAGATTAAACGAATCAGATTTAAAGGCAGAAATTGAAAAACTCACAAAGTTTTCAGAAGTTGCTTGCGATGAAATAGCGGCATATAAAATGGCATTAAGCCTACTTTCCCAAAATGCAGAGTTTCCAATGATTTTGGCGACAGTTAAACAATTGCTAAGCCTAGAAGAACAATCATGAACACCAACAACCTAAAACGCTTTGCCCGTGAAGCACGTATCAAATTAATCGACCAAGTTGGGCGAAAATTGGAGTTTGTATTAAGCAATGCCGATCCTGTTTTTTTAGATACCAATGCATCACAAATACAAAGTCTTAAAATCAAAATACAATCACTTGGCAAGGAGCAGGTAATTGATACCGTTGCTTACACTTGGTTCAATAGGCTAATGGCTTTGCGTTTTATGGATGCCAATGGCTATACCTCACCCAAAGTAGTAACTCCAGTTGTGGGCAAATCGCCTGAGATATTACAAAATGCTTTATCAGGGCAAATTGATGAAAACTTAAAAATAAACCGCCAACGCCTCAATGATTTATTAGATGGCAAATTGGTAATAGCCGATGCACAAACAGAAGCCTATAAAATGTTGCTCATTGCATCCTGCAACCAATGGCATACTGCCATGCCATTTATGTTTGAACGCATCAGCGATTACACTGAATTGCTTTTGCCAGATGATTTATTGAGTGAGAATAGCATTATAACAGATATACGTGAAGGTATGTCTGATGATGATTGCGGCCATGAAGAAATTTTGGGTTGGTTGTATCAATTCTATATCTCTGATGAAAATGAAAGATTGATTAAATCTAAAAACGTTTACAAAAAAGAAGAATTAGCTCCAGCATCGCAATTGTTTACGCCAAAATGGATTGTAAAATATATGGTGGATAATACCTTGGGGCAATTGTGGGCTGAGATAAATCCTTCAACAACTATACTTGGGAATTTAGAGTTTTATATAAAACCTGCATATAAAGAACAATTACAACCTCGAACAAAGAAGAGATTAGAAGATATTAAATTTTTCGAGCCTTGTGTTGGTTCTGCTCATATACTCTCTTATGCATTTGATGTGTTTTATTTGATGTATGAAGAACAAGGATATAATGCAACAGAAATTGCCGAATTAATTATTAAAAATAATTTATTTGGCGTTGATATTGATGAACGAGCTGCACAGATTGCATCCTTTGTTTTGATGATGAAGGGACGAAGAAAAAGCAGGAGTTTTCTTCGCAAGAAAATTACTCCTAATATTACTTTTTACGAAGACTTTGAAGGAGACAAAAAATTTAGTAATTGCAAAGCCTTAGGTTCATTGATTAATATTAAACCAAATGAAATTGACAAAATAAAAGTAGATGAAGGCTCTGTCTTTGCAGATAGGCAGATAAAACTAAAAAAACTATACACCTTACTCGGTCAACGATATGATTGTGTGGTAACAAATCCTCCTTACATTTCATCTTCAAGGATGGAAGGCACTTTAAAGCAATTTGTAGAAGCCAACTATCCAGATACAAAATCCGATTTATTTGCCACTTTTATCATTCGATGTTTGGAGTTGTGCAATGATGACGGACTTACCGGTTATATGACACCTTTTGTTTGGATGTTCATTTCAAGTTATGAGAAGCTTCGTGTAAATATTATTGACAATCATTTTATAAATAATTTAATTCAATTAGAGTATTCGGGTTTCGATGGTGCAACTGTTCCTGTTTGCACCTTTACATTACGCAAAAAAAATATAACAGATGCCAAAGGTAGCTATGTTAGGTTAAGTGATTTTAAGGGCTCCGAAAATCAAGCACCAAAAACATTAGAGGCTATAAAGAATAATAATTGCGGATGGTTTTATACTGCTAATCAAAAAGACTTTAATTATATTAAAGAAAGCCCAATTGGGTATTGGGCTACTCCAAATGTGTTTTTTGTTTTCAATAATTACCCCCCACTTGCAACAAAGTATAAAGTAGAATCCGGATTTCAGACAGGCAATGATTCTCTGTTTTTGAAATATTGGTATGAAGTTCCATTTAAAAAGATTGGGTTTGACTATGAGGACTACAGCCAAGTAGACTTTAATAAACATTGCTTTTTCCCAATGAATAAGGAAGAAGGATTTAAAAAGTGGGCAGGACGTTATAGAGTCGTAGTTCATTTTGAAAAGGATGGTAACAACTTCAAAAATGTCGAAGGCTTAAACTATCGTTTAAGAGAGACTAAATTTTATTTCAAGCCAGGTATTTCATGGGGCGATGTAACAAGCGCCAAATCCTCTTATCGCTACCAAGAGCCGGGTCTTATTTTCGCAAGAAGAGCACCAATGTTTTTTACCACTGAAAAATATATTTGTTCAATTTTAAACTCAAAAATCGTAAATCACTTACAAGGTTTTATTAACCCAACATTAAGTTTTAATTTAAGTGATATGGATCGAATTCCTATTCTAAATTCTGAGGATGTCCCTTCTTCTTTAAATCGAATGGTTGAAGATTGTATAAAAATTTCAAAAATTGATAGTGATAAGACAGAAATGTCATGGAGTTTCATAAGTAACGAAATAATAGAATTAAAATCTAGTCGGATAGAATCATCTATTCAAATAATTAGAAAAAAATGGGAAAATTATTTTTACCAAATTTTGAAATTGGAGGAAGATATAAATAGTGTCCTCATTCGGATTTATGGTTTAGATAATGTGTTGACTGAAAAAGTACCACTTGAAGAGATTACAATACTTCAAGAAGAATCAAAAATCGTCAATGGTGAATTAATTATTGATCCAGTTCCTGTTTTATTGCAATTAGTAAGCTATTCAATTGGGTGTTTTTTTGGAAGATATTCACTTGATAAAAACGGTCTAATATTATCCAATCAAGGTGATACCATACAAGATTTCCTAAAACAAGTACCTAACAAAAGTTTCATGCCTGATGAAGATAATATCATTCCAGTATTGGAAGGAGAATGGTTTACAGATGATATAGTCGGCAGATTCAAAGTATTTTTAAAATCAGCTTTTGGCGAAGACCATTTTGAAGAAAACCTCAAATACATAGAAGACACCATTGGCAAAGACATCCGCAAATACTTTGTAAAAGACTTTTACAACGACCACATTAAGCGGTATAAAAAGCGGCCTATATACTGGATGTTCAGCAGTCCAAAAGGGCATTTCAAAGCACTTATTTACATGCACCGCTACACCCCAGATTTGTGCAGTAAAATGCTTACAGATTATTTGCAATCATACATCCATAAAATGGAAGCAGCACAGCAAAACAAAATAGCCGAAAGCCTTAGAGAAGATTTGCCTGCAAGAGATAAAGCAGCAGCCACCAAAGAAGCAGACCGCTATTCTGTAATGATAAAAGATTGTAAAGAGTATGCACAAACATTGTATGCAGTGGCAACAAAAAAGATAACTATTGATTTGGATGATGGTGTAAAAGTAAACTACCAAAAATTCAAAGAAGTAGTAGTACCCATTAAAGGATTAGAAGATAGTGAATAGTTTATAGTTGTTAGTTGTTAGGATGCAATTCGTCAGACTAAAAACTAATAACGAACAACCAACAACGAATAAAAATGAAAAGTTACATAGAATTAGACGTTTGGAAAAAGGCAAGGGAGTTGGCTTCGGTTTGTTATGAAATAACTAAGTCATTTCCTAAAGAGGAATTGTTCGGTTTGTCATCTCAAATGAGGCGTTCTGCTGTTTCTATCCCCTCAAATATAGCGGAAGGATGTGGCAGAAATACTTCTAAGGACACTATTCAATTTTTATTTATTGCTAGAGGATCAACTTACGAATTAGAAACACAATTTTATATAGCAAACGACTTAAAATATTTAGATGGAGTTCAACTAACTAAGGCAATTGATTTGATAACAGAATGTAAAAAGTTATTGAATAGTTTTATCAACTATTATCAATCACTAACTACTCAATCTAACAACTAATAACAAAAAACTAACAACTAAATGGCTGATATATTTGAAGTAAACGAAAAGGTACAAAAGGCGTTGGAGAAATATTTCCAACAGCACCGCCTTGTGTTTTGGTATGATGATAAAGCCGATATGAAATCCCTGTTTGAAAGTATGCAGTTTGCTGATATTGAGAAACTGGTAATTTCAAACAACGAGTTTGGTATTAAGTACAAAGTACTGGTTGAAAAACCCAAACAGAAATTTCTAATTTACCAACCTAAACCAAAACCTGACCCAAAAGACAATTGGTTATTAGACCTCAATTTATCAAACGTAGAATTTTATACCGATGCATCATCCATTGTGTTGCAGGAATTAGGGCTAACACAGGAATACAAGACCTTCATTCAACAACACCTTCCATTCTTTTCATTAGATAAAAGAACCAGTGAATTAAAAGCCTTATTAGATCCTGATGAAAGAGAGGGTAAAATCAAACTAAAAATGTTGGCTGTTGCTTGCCAATGTGAAGTTGAATGGGAAAAGATTCTATATACCCTGTTTGCCGAAGCATTAAAGGGTAAGCAAACCACCTACAAAGCCATTGAGAATTTTAATTTAGTTGCTTTTTTGTGGGAGGTAATTGAAAAGAAATATGCCTATACATCAAAGGATAAAACAATCAAAGATTTTTTACTTATTCTAATAAACGACAACCTGCAACGTAGTCTTGTAAAAGGCAAACCCAATTTGAATAAGGATGCTTACTTATTTGTAAATCGCTGGAAAGAGAATATTAAAGCAAGGCAATCATTTGAAGATTGGAGCAAAAAATTAGAACAAGAACTAAATGTAGAAAGCTTGCTGCAACAAGAAGAGGCTTCCACTTTATTAGAAGCAGATACTTATGCTGTAATTGATAAGAAAATAATTTTTGCTTTAAAAAATCACATTCAGCAAGAGACACTTTCAAACACCATCATACAAGAATGGATAAACAAAAGGCGAACTAAATTTTTCTTTTCGCAGTTCAGTTTCATTTATGATGCTTTAAGTTTTGGAGCAAGTCTTTTGGATGAAATTCGTAAAACAAACCTGAGTATTAAAAATCCATTAGATGGCTTTGAGAAATACGCCAAATCACTTTATTTAATAGATAGGTTATACCGCAAATACATTTACAGTTGTGAGTTAGCAGAACATCAAAATATCTTAAAAGATTTAACCGCCATTATTGAAAAGGCTTATGAAAATTCTTACTTGTTGCAGCTCAATGACAATTGGCAGGTAGAAGTAGATAAAATGCCGGAATGGAAAATCAACACCATTTCTGGTCAAAAACAGTTTTTCCACAATTGGGTAGAACCCTACCTTAAAAAAGACAATCGGGTATTTGTAATTATCTCTGATGGTTTAAGATTTGAATCGGCCACAGAACTAAGAGAAAGAGTTTTACAAGAAGATAGATACACTGCAACATTAACACCAGTATTAGGCTCATTGCCCTCTTATACTCAATTAGGCATGGCTGCATTATTGCCAAATAAAGCCTTAACATTTAATGATAAAACAGAAATAGTTTTTGCCGAAGGTCAAAGCACACAAGGCACACCAAATAGAACAAAAGTATTGCAGTCAGTAGATTCAAAAATGGTGGCTATTAGTGCAGTTGATTTTTTGAAAATGAATGCCAAATCCGATGGTAGAGAATTTATAAAACCTTACAATGTAATTTACATATACAGCAACATCATCGATAAAACAGGTGATGATAAAACATCTGAAAGCAAAGTGTTTGAAGCAACCGAATCGGAGTTTGACAACTTAGTTAAAATCATGAAGCAGGTGAGCAACATGAATGGCTACAACATGATAATTACTGCCGACCACGGTTATCTATATCAACACAATCGTTTAGAAGCATCTGATTTTACTGATTTTGTAACCACAGGAGAGGTTTTTAAAACAAGCCGCAGATTTATTTTAGGCAAAAATCTCACATCTAATGATTCTGTAAAAAAATGGACAGGTGCAGCCTTAGGCTTTGCTGATGATACAGAAGCATTAATACCTAAGTCAATTAACCGTATGCGAATACAAGGTGCAGGTAGCCGATATGTTCACGGTGGCAGCAGCTTGCAGGAAATTGTAATTCCAGTTTTAGAAATAAATAAGGCAAGAAAAAGCGATATTGAACAGGTAGAAGTTGATGTTTCAAGTCCTTCATACAACATTACGAGCAACACTTTTGGCGTGAGCTTTTATCAGAAGAATTCTATTGGCGATAAAGTTTTAGCAAGAGACATTAAAGCGGCATTCTATACAAAAGATAATTTGCTTATTTCTGATGTAGCAAATATCAAGTTCGATAGCAGAGACACCGATGCAGCGGCAAGAGAACAAAGAAAAACATTTGTGTTTACTTCAGAAGCTTCAAAACTAAATGGTCAAGATGTTTTCTTAAAATTAGAAGAGAACATTGAGGGCACAAGTCATTTTAAAATTTACAAAACCATCACTTACCGGATGCTGATAGCTTTCTCCAGTGAGTTTGATGACTTTTAAACAAAACGAATATGGATATATTAGATGCCAAATTAAACCAATCTTTTCCGGGCAAAGTTGTCAGAAAAGACCTAACCAAACAGATAAAAGAAGGTGCAAACGTGCCTGTTTATGTATTGGAATATTTACTCGGAATGCATTGTGCAACAGATGATGAAGCCACAATAGCAGAAGGTATTATTAAAGTAAAAAAGATACTTGCAGAGAATTATGTAAGACCTGATGAAGCTGAGAAAATTAAAGCAAAGATTAAGGAAAAGGGACGCTTTAAAATTATTGACAGAGTAACTGCAAAGCTCAATGAAAAAGCAGACCGTTATGAAGGTTTGCTATCCAGCATCAATTTAAAAAATGTAATTATTGATGATAGTTATGTTCGCAAATATGAAAAACTATTGGCAGGTGGCATTTGGTGTATTCTCACTTTAGAGTATTGGTTCGATGAAAACTCAAAAGATTCTCCGTTCAAGGTGGTTGAGCTAAAACCAATTCAAATGCCTGAAACAGACATCACCGACTTTTTAAACCACAGACAAGATTTTACCCTTGATGAATGGATTGATATTATTTGTAGAAGTGTAGGGATGGAATCTGTAAACCTTGATGAGAAAACCAAATGGCACTTAGTAGCAAGGATGATTCCCTTTGTAGAGAAGAATTTTAATATCTGTGAATTAGGTCCAAGAGGTACAGGAAAATCCTATGTGTATGATGAAATTTCACCTTACTCAATTCTTATTTCTGGAGGCCAAACCACAGTAGCCAATTTGTTTTACAACATGGGCACAAGAACAGTGGGTTTAGTTGGAATGTGGGATGTTGTTGCATTTGATGAAGTGTCAGGAATAAACATGAAGGATAAAGATGGCATTCAAATCATGAAAGGATTTATGGCCAATGGTTCTTTTAGCAGAGGTAAAGAAAGTGTAAATGCAGATGCTTCTATGGTATTTGTGGGCAACATCAATGGCTCAATAGAAAACTTGGTAAAGACAAGTCATTTGCTTTCTCCATTTCCAAAAGATATGATTGATTCAGCTTTCTTCGACCGTTTTCATCATTACCTGCCGGGTTGGGAAATACCAAAAATGAGACCTGAGTTTTTTACAAATGCCTATGGTTTCATTTCAGATTACTATGCAGAATGTTTAAGGGAATTACGTAAACACAATTTTTCTGATGTTATAGTCAAGTACTTTCGATTAGGCAAAGATTTAAACCAAAGAGATTCCATTGCGGTAAAACGTACAGTAAGTGGCTTGGTAAAGCTATTATTCCCTGATGGTAAATTTACAAAAGAAGATATTCGTAAATGCCTTGAATATGCATTAGTAGGCAGAAGAAGAGTAAAGGAGCAACTAAAGAAAATTGGTGGCATGGAGTTTTATGATGTTCATTTCAGCTACATAGATTTAGAAGATAATGAAGAACATTTTGTTGGAGTTCCCGAAAGCGGAGGTAAATCATTAATTCCCGAAGGTGATTTGCCTGCCGGTACTGTTTATGCAATTGCAAGTAATGTTGATTCTGGTCACAAAGGATTATTCCGTTTAGACATTCAGAAAATGCCAGGCAATGGTAAAATCAGTGACACAGGTTTTGGAGGTGGCACAGCCATTAAAGAAGAAATGAAAGAAGCTGTTAACTATGTTCGTTCAAACCTAAGCAGGATAACTCAATCAGCGAAGTATAATGATTTTGAATTTCACTTAAAATCAAGCGATTTAAACGGTATAGGCAACATCAGAGGCTTAGAGTTAGCTATTTTCTTATCCATAGTATCAAGCATAGCAGAAAGACCTTTATTATCTCAATTAGCCATTATTGGTTCAATGAGTATTGGCGGTGCAATTATTGGCTCAGACAATTTAGGTGAGTTCCTGCAAGTAGCAGCCGACAGCGGAGCAAAGAAAGTATTGATACCAGCAGTTGATATGGCTCAATTAGGCAAAGTTCCAGTTGATTTAATTTCTAAATTCAGTTTAGTAGTTTACTCTGATCCAGTAGATGCTGCTTTTAAGGCAATGGGGTTGGAGTAAAAAAAACAATAAGTCATGTATATAATAAACAAACAGACCAACCGAATAGAGAAAATTGAAAGTACCACCTTCAAGCAGTTGGGCTTTAAAGAAAGAGAACACTTGCAAGAGTGGATTGCAAACAATCCATCTTGCTTAAATGAAGATTTACTCATCATTCAGAAAGAGTTTGATGGTTTTAACGATACTTCAGAACGCTTAGATTTATTGGCTTTGGATAAGCAGGGTAATTTAGTTATCATAGAAAATAAATTAGACAATACAGGGCGTGATGTTACTTGGCAAGTACTTAAATACTCATCCTATTGCTCCACACTAAACGCTACTCAAATTTTAGCCATATACAACCAATACCTTCAAAAAATAGGCAGTTCAGATACAGCAGAAGAATTATTAGAAGAGTTCCTTGAAACAGAAGACTACAAAGAAAAACTCAACATAGGCAATTCACAACGCATTATGATGATAGCAGGTGAGTTTCGCAAAGAAGTTACATCAACAGTCCTTTGGTTGCTTAATTATGGTTTAAGATTACAATGCTTCAAGGCTACGCCATTCCGCTTATCCGAGCAGCTATTTTTGAATATGGAGCAAATTATCCCAATCAAGGAGGCCGAAGAATTTGTAAT
>JBILPB010000149.1:0-7808 GCA_044374175.1 Bacteroidia bacterium
TTTAGAACTTGTAAAATATTTTTTTTTAACAACGATTTTAAAGTGCTTTCATTTACTTCGGCTTGTAGCAACAATTCTTCTTTTTTAATGCTATTTTTTTGCCCTTGAAAATGCTGCGTTAGTTTTAAAAATGTAAGTATTAATTTTTGCTGGTTCTCTGTTTTCTTCTTTAAGGATATCTCATTAACAAAAGCCTCCAAATTTTTTTCATCACTGGCAAAGTCAGTTAATTCAACTAAACTAATGGTACGTGGCTTTACTTTTTCCTTAAGTTCCTCTTCAATTAAAATATACATTTTATCAAGCAGGCTCTTCACATATTTGTGTGGATGCTTCATTTGTAAAATCTCGGCTGCCTCATCAATGGTAATAGCATTCCGCTTTTCAATGGCTTCAATCAATAAATACTCCTTATCATGTAAGGCTTGATGATCAATACTAATTTGATAATTTAAAATAAATTTTGAAGTGCTTGCCAACTTAAAACCTGCTGGCAGGGCAGCCTGCATTAGTTCACCAGAACTACACATGTAATACTCCGACATCCAATCCCACAACCTAAATTGTTTGTTGTTGATGAGTGCAAAATCATCCAGAATATTATCTAAATACTTTGCCTCGTAAGCTACTGGAGCAGTATAATGTAAGCGCCTGATAATACCAGTATACAATTTATTTTTTCCAAACTGCACAATTACACGTTGCCCTTCTATCACATCAGCATTCCACTCATGTGGCACACGGTAGGTATAGAGCTGTGGCAAAGCCAAAGGCACAATCACATCAGCAAAGTAAGTTTCGGTAGACATTAATATTTATCAGCGTTGCGAAGGTAAACTTCATTCCTTAAAACCACTAATCTTTTAATATATTCCATCCATCGATTGTATAAAATCCCTATCAAACCTTCATTCTCAAATTCCACTAGTTATCCGAATCAAATTAAATTGCTAAATTGTTTCGCCTGCACATTGGCACATTGGTTCATCGGCAAATTGCTTCATCGGCACATTGGCACATCGGCACATTGGCACATTAGCACATTGGTTCATCGGCAAATTGCTTCATCGGCACATTGGTTCATCGGCACATTGGTTCATCGGCACATCGTAACATTGCTTCATTGGCACATTGGCACATTGGCACATTAACAAATCAACACTTCTCATTCGGATTCTCAAATAAATCTACTTCATCTTCTTTTCGTGGTGTCAAACATTTGAAATCGCGCTCAATCATTACTTTTAAAGGATTCGATAGGGTAGGAAAGCTACATTCAAAACTCACTACATCGTCATTTTTTAACCAATTTTCAATGGCACTTTTTAATATCATTACATTAATTTCCTCTGCCTTAATCTTCACCTGCGAAACACCTTCTTCAATGATGGAAAGTTTATACACCAAAAGATCATCTTCTTCGAGACCCCAAAACAAAGGGACACTTACCGTGCTGTTTGAACGCAAATTGGCAATATCATTTTGGCTCAAACGCAAACGAATCGATTGTTGATTAATTCTTAATTTCATGAGTTAATTCTTGTTGCATGTGTGTAAATATTCATCGATTGCGCTTTTAAAAAACCAATCAAAGTTATGCCTAATTTTTCTGCTGTATCAATCGCCAAGCTCGAAGGTGCACCCACACCACACACAATGGTAATACCAGCCATGGCAGCTTTTTGTATCAATTCAAAACTAATACGCCCACTCAATAACAACACATTCTTATGCAAGGGCAATTCATTTTTTAGCACAAAATGACCAATCAATTTATCAAGCGCATTGTGTCGGCCAATATCTTCTCTAACTATTAAAATTTTACCTGCTGCGTCAAATAAGGCACAAGCATGAATGCCGCCTGTGTACTTAAAATTAACCTGCAGAGCTTGCATTTGTGTGATTAAACCAAATATTTGTTGTTGGCTTATATCAAAATCAAAACCAATTCGGTAACAAGAACTTTGGGCTATCGCATCAATAGAAGTTTTTCCACAAACACCACAACTCCCAGAAATGTAAAAATTTCTTTCTGCACTCGATAAATTTACACGGCTATCCTTCTTTAAAATTACTTTTACAACATTTTCCCTTTCTTCAGCGAGCGCTTTTTTGCAATAGTTTACCTCTTGGATGTCTGTTGGAGAAAGTAATATGCCTTCGGTAAACAAGAAACCTGCTGCTAATTCAAAATCATTACCTGGTGTACGCATGGTAACACTGATCGATTTTTCGGTTGGAATTTCATCGTCTAAGTAATTTAACCTGAGCTCCATAGGCTCTTCTACGGCAATCAAATCATCAATTTCAGACTTCTCATCAATAAAAATCTTTAGAATCTTTTTATGCGTAACCGATAAGGCCATAGTGAAATAACAATTGAAAAAACTTCAACTGTAAAGATATTAAAAGAAATTATAAACTTAAATTTTAGCCGTTTACCTTAGCGTGATCAGCTAAAAAAGTAGCCAATCCACTATCCGTTAAAGGATGTTTTAATAAGGCAGTAATTACATTTAAAGGGCAAGTAGCAACATCAGCGCCTAATTCTGCACACTTTAATAAATGCATAGTATGACGTATAGAAGCTGCCAACACCTGCGTTTCGTAGCCGTAATTATCAAAAATCAATACTATTTGTTGAATCAAATCTAGGCCATCGTATGAAATATCATCCAAGCGACCAATAAAAGGAGAAACATAAGTTGCACCAGCTTTTGCAGCTAATAAAGCTTGCCCTGCAGTAAACACTAAAGTACAATTGGTTCTGATTCCCTTTGAAGAAAAATATTTAATGGCTCTTACACCATCTTTAATCATTGGCACTTTAACCACAATGTTAGGGTGAAGTGCAGCCAAGTTAGTGCCTTCTTTAATAATACCTTCGTAATCAGTGGCAATTACTTCAGCACTAACATCTCCATCAACTATATTGCAAATGTCGACATAATGTTTTAAAATATTATCAGTTCCTTTAATTCCTTCCTTAGCCATTAGGCTTGGATTAGTAGTTACACCATCTAAAACGCCTAAATCATTGGCTTCTTTAATTTGTGCAAGGTTGGCTGTATCAATAAAAAACTTCATGTGTTATAATATATGTGGTTAAAAGTTGATTGCAAAAAAAATGGGTAAGCTACTTATATCGCACCGCTCAACCGCTTACCCTTGCTTCCTTCCGAATCTGGGGGAGTTCTGCAGGAGCTGGTCGTATAAGACTTACCCGCGGCAAATATACAAAAACAATTATTTAATCAAACCTAAAAAGTGTTTTTTAAGAAACAATTTTCAAAATCAACCCAAACGCTTCATCACTAAATTATCTATTTTCTCATAAAGTTCATTTGGCTCGTAGGTGCGCCAGCTCACTTCATTAATGTTGCCCCCCAACAAAATATAATAATCAATATTACTGCGCTGAAACTCTGTAAGTACATGCTTTCTAAAATTTAAAAATGCAACCCAACCATCTTCAATATCTTCATTCCATTCCTCATAATAACTTTCATCTGAAGCATGAAAATTTAAAAGATTTTCGCCAATCAAAATATATTTGTTAATGCCTTCGGCTATCAATAAATCAATAATTTCACGTTTTAAAACCATTACATCATTATTAATACAATCGTTCCATTCGCCCAATAATTCAATAATGGCAAAGCCCACATCATAACTTACAAAAAGTATTTTAATAAATAGTGTTTCAGAACCAATATCATCCCATTGGGGATGAATGTAAAAATTATAAATTTGCTTATCGTATTCAAACTCGTTGTAACTGCGGTCGTAAAAGGGCGATAGATTATCTTCTGAAGCTATGTAAAGATGTCGCCAGCTATAGTATGGTTCAATATCCTGCATAAAAAATATTAACTTTTCTGATAGGCATCAATAGCTTTACGAACGCTTCCGTGCTGTTTTAACAGACCATCTGCAGTTGCGTAATCTGCCTTAGTTTCATCCATAATCATTTTTACTCCACGGTCAACAAGCTTGTTATTACTCAATTGCATGTCAACCATTTTGTTGCCTTTTACTCTGCCTGTTTTAATCATACTTGCAGTTGAAAGCATATTTAACACCAGCTTCTGTGCAGTGCCACTTTTCATGCGTGTACTTCCTGTAACAAACTCAGGACCAACAACAACAGTAATAGCGTAATCAACTACTTTGGCCAATTCACTTCCCGCGTTACAAACAATACATCCAGTGGCAATGCCATTCTCGTTACATTTCTTTACAGCCGCAATTACATATGGTGTTGATCCTGAGGCAGCTATGCCAATTACTATGTCTTGTTGTTTAACACCTTGCGCTTGTAAATCGAGCCAGCCTTGTTCTAAACTATCTTCTGCAAATTCCACCGCTTTTCTAATAGCACTGTCGCCACCAGCAATAATACCATTTACCAAACCATGCGGAACACCAAAAGTTGGTGGGCATTCCGAGGCATCAACAATACCCAGTCTTCCACTGGTTCCTGCTCCAATATAAAATAACCTTCCTCCATTTGATAAACTATTTACGATGGCTTCCACTGTTTTCTCAATAGACGGAATTTCTTTAGCAACAGCATGTGCCACTGATTGATCTTCTTGATTTATATTGCTTAGCAATTCATGAACGCTCATTTGCTCTAGGTGGTTATATTTAGAGCTACTCTCTGTAGTTTTTTGCATCTTTTATTTGCTTAATTTTGAGGTGTATTCTTTTTTCAATAATTTAATATCATTTATCAACTGATCAATTTCTTTAGGATTGGTACCGTCATAATAACCTCTAATATGTCTTTCCTTATCAATTAAGGCAAAATTTTGGGTATGTATAAAATCTTCTTCGCCACCATCGCCCTCGCTGGCATCAAGCATGTAGCTTTCGCGCGCTAAATCATACAATTCTTTTTTATTGCCGGTTACCAGGTACCATTTACCATAACTTGCATGATGCGCAGCAGCATAATCTGCTAACACATTTACTGAATCGTATTCTGGATTAACCGTGTGCGAAATAAATTTAATGTCTGCATCGTCCTTAAAAGTAGCTGCAACACGTTCCATTTGCACACTCATAATAGGACATATACTTTGACAAGTGCAAAAGAAGTAATCAGCCACATAAATCTTATCTTTAAAATTATCTTGTGTTACTTTATTTCCTTTTTGATCTATAAAGCTAAAATCAGCAATACTTTTATAAATCGTGTCTACACCACCACTAGTTAAGGATGGTTTCACATCATGATTGCCATAATAAGGTAAATACCTTAATGGTTTATCTTTAGATTTTGAGATAAATCCAATATAAATAGCCAATCCTGCACCAATCAAAACTACTACTGTAAAAACAACATTTTTCATAAAATTAATTTCAATTTTTTTACAAAGGTAGTACAGAGAATTTCAAATTATATTTTTATTTGCGCTATTTTTAAATGGAAATACAAAGTGCCCATTTATAAATCTAAATTAATTTTAACAATTAAAGTTTAGTTTATGGCACGATTTCTGATAATTGGTTTCGTAAAATTTTTAAACATGAAAATAAAAATACTCATCGTTGGTCTGGTGCTAGCTTCCTTCAATAGCTTTGCACAGGATAAAAAAGCTCCAACAGTAGGCGAAGTAAAAGCCGCAGCCACAAAAACAAGCAATGCTGAAATTGCATTTGTAAAAGATTTACATGATTTCGGCACCATCAATAAAGGAGACAATGGTACTTTTGATTTTACCTTTAAAAACTCTGGTAAGGAGCCATTGATTATTGAAAAAGCACAAGGTTCTTGTGGTTGTACAGTGCCTGAATGGCCCAAAGAACCAATAGCTCCTGGAGCAAGTTCAAAAATAAAAGTAACCTATGATACAAAAAGAGTTGGTGCTTTTACAAAAACTGTAACCATTACAAGTAACGCTCAAACAGCTAACAAAATTATTACCATTAAAGGAATGGTAAATGATGTACCCGTGGAAGAAACTTTTCCTGCTAAAAAACCAAGCGCAGGATCACCATTGGAAATGAAATAAATAATTCAACTAAAATAAAATAAATCAAACCTAAATTAAAAACAAATAAAAATGAAAAAAGCAATCTTAACCTTATCAATCGCATTTGCTGCAGCTTTCGGAGCTTTCGCTCAAGATAACACTACAGCACCTGCTAATCCAAACGCAGCAGAAATTTCTTTCGATTCAGAAGTAGTCGATTATGGAACTATTGAGCATAATGCTGATGGAAACCGTCAATTTAAATTTAAAAATACTGGAAAAGAGCCATTAATTATTGCTAATTGCCAAGGTTCATGTGGTTGTACAGTGCCTACTTGGCCAAAAGAGCCAATCAAACCAGGAGCAACTGCTACTATTGACGTAAAATATGCTACAGATAGAGTTGGTTCTTTCGAAAAAACAATCACTGTTACTTCTAACGCTAAAACTGCATCAAAAATATTACGTATTAAAGGTGTTGTAAAGCCTGATCCAACAGCTGCTCCAGCAACAACTGCACCAGCAGGTCATTAATTTATAAATTTAATTACATTTGTACCCTTGTCTGAATAAGACAAGGGTATTTTTTTTAATATTATTTACGTTTTATGCCAAAAATTTCAGAAAAAGCGATTCACATGCCAGCTTCACCAATTCGTAAATTGGTGCCATATGCTGAGGCTGCAAAATCAAGAGGAACTAAAATATACCATTTAAACATTGGGCAACCCGACATTGAAACACCAGAAGTAATGTTGGAAGCAGTGCGAAATTTTGCTCCTAAAGTAATTGAATACAGCCACAGCGCAGGTATGGAAAGTTATCGTAGAAAATTGGCTGGTTATTATCGCAAGCATGGTATTGAAGTTAACCATGAACAAATTTTAATTACTTGTGGTGGTTCCGAGGCCATTGAAATTGCCCTAATGAGCTGTTTAAACAACGGAGATGAGCTTTTAATCCCAGAGCCGTTTTATGCGAATTATAATGGTTTTTCATGTCAGGCAGATGTAATTGTAAAACCAATTAAGTCTGTTATTGAAAATGGTTTTGCATTGCCTCCAATTGCAGAATTTGAGAAATTAATTACGCCTAAAACAAAAGGAATTATGATTTGCAATCCAGGCAATCCTACTGGATATTTATATTCAAAAGAAGAACTTGAGTTGCTTAAAGCTTTGGCGGTAAAATACGATTTATTTCTATTTTCGGATGAAGTATATAAGGAGTTTTGTTATGATGGTGCTGAATATACCTCAGTAATGCACTTAACAGGAGCTGATAATAATATTATACTTTTAGATTCTATTTCAAAACGTTATAGCGCCTGTGGTGCAAGAATTGGTGCACTTATTACCAAGAACGCAGAAGTTATGCAAGCTGCATTGAAATTCGCACAGGCACGTTTAAGTCCACCTACTTTCGGACAAGTAGGAGCAGAGGCAGCGATAGATACTCCAGCATCATATTTCGAAAAGGTAAATAAAGAATATACCGCACGTAGAAATTTTGTAGTAGAAGCACTTAATAAAATTCCAGGTGTATTCTGCCCAATGCCCAAAGGTGCTTTTTATTGTATAGCACGCTTACCCATTGATGATGCAGATAAGTTTTGCCAATGGTTATTAGAATCATTTAGTTACGAAAATCAAACAGTGATGCTTGCCCCTGCAACTGGTTTTTACTCTACACCAGGTAGTGGAAAAAATGAAGTAAGAATTGCTTATGTCCTTAATTTAGAGGCACTAAAAAATGCTATGATTTGTTTAGAAAAGGCGCTAATAGAATACTCCCAAAAATAGTATTATAAAAGCAATCATTTAATTA
>JBILPB010000029.1:0-26058 GCA_044374175.1 Bacteroidia bacterium
GCTCAACCTAAAATCAGATAATTTATTATAAACCACGATTTGCATCCTGGAATCAAGCTGATAATCGTAAAACTCTTCAATTTCTTTGAGGTTCTTGGTCACTGATTCTGACACATATGCAGCCAGTTCACGCCCGTTTTTATAGAAATAGGTATCAAACTTTTCAAATCTAAAATACTCCCATTTGTAAGGAACATACTGGATTCTATTTTTACCAAAATCCATTTGCGTACCATAATAAAACTGGGCATTTGCAAAATTGGAACCTAATAAGACCAAAGCAAGAATTAAAAATATTATATGTTTTAGTTTTATTGTCACAACCATCTAAATAGCTTGCTAAAATAAGGAATTAAAAACACTAGTTTACATTTTTTATATATTTAACAAAAAAAGGCAATATTAGTTCAAGCTCAATCCACCAAAAGGATAAGCATTATGGACTTTCAAAATTCAAATCATTCACCTATTTTTACACATTTAAATGATAGCAATGCAAAAAATTAGCAATTATATTAATGGCCAACTCCTTGAACCTTTTGGGCAATCATACTTAGACAACTTTGATCCATCCACAGGTAAAGTTTATTCATTGATTCCCGATTCTGATGAACGAGATGTAGAAATGGCCTATCAGGCTGCTGCTGCTGCCTTTACAAGTTGGAGTTTAACAAGTGCCGAAGAAAAGTTCGACATTCTGATGAAAATTTCATCGCTTATAGAGCAAAATTTGGAATTACTGTCGCTGGCCGAAAGCAAGGATAATGGCAAGCCTGTTAGTTTAGCGCGTGTGATGGATATTCCTAGAGCAGCCAGTAATTTTAAATTTTATGCACAAGCCATTACTCAGTTTTCTTCTGAGGCGCATCAGATGGAACAAAGTTTTTTAAACTACACGCTGCGTCAACCTATTGGTGTGGTAGGTTGTATCTCACCCTGGAATTTGCCTTTATATTTATTTACATGGAAAATTGCCCCTGCCTTGGCCGCAGGAAATTGTGTGGTAGCAAAGCCTTCAGAAGTAACACCTATGACTGCTTTTTTACTGAGCAAAATATGTATTGAAGCCGGTTTGCCTCCTGGTGTTTTAAATATCGTTCATGGCAATGGACCCAAAACAGGCATGAGTATCGTTTCACATCCGCACATTCATGCCATATCATTTACCGGTGGAACACAAACAGGCGCTGCAATAGCAAGGGTAGCCGCTCCCATGTTTAAAAAATTATCTTTAGAACTGGGAGGTAAAAATCCAAATATCATATTTGCTGATTGCGATTTTAATGAAATGATTGCCACCACTGTGCGCTCTTCCTTTGCCAACCAAGGACAAATTTGTTTATGTGGTTCCAGAATTTTTGTGGAAAGAAGCATCTATGATAAATTTAAAAATGCATTTACAGAAAAGGTTATCAAAATGAAAGTGGGTAATCCACAAGATGAAAATACAAAAATGGGTGCCATCGTTTCTAAACCTCATTTCGAAAAAGTACTTTCCTATATTGAATTAGCCAAACAAGAAGGTGGCACTGTACTTTGCGGTGGAGAAGCAGTTCAAATGGAAGGTGATTTAAAAGATGGTTGGTATATCAGCCCTACTGTCATTGAAGGTTTAGCTTACAATTGCCGTACAAATCAAGAAGAAATATTTGGTCCTGTGGTTACCATTACTCCTTTTGATACGGAAGAAGAAGTGCTCAAAATGGCTAACAGTGTGGCCTATGGATTATCAAGCAGTTTGTGGACGCAAGATTTAAAACGCGCACATCGCATGGCCTCACTATTACAAGCAGGTATTGTTTGGATTAATTGTTGGTTGGTAAGAGATTTGCGCACACCTTTCGGTGGAATTAAAAACTCTGGTGTTGGCCGCGAAGGAGGTTTTGAAGCCTTGCGTTTCTTTACTGAGCCAAAGAATGTTTGTTTAAAATTGTAAGATTGAATTAAAAAGTAACTTCCCCTTCAATCAAATCATTACCACGTAAAGCTTTTACAGTGGTTATATCGCCTTTCTTAAACATTGACAATGCTTTCATATAGGTTTGCATATCCTTTACAGTATGCTCTCCTAATTTTACAATTACATCCCCTTTTTGCAATCCTGCCTTGAATGCAGGTTTCCCTTCAGTTACGCCATCAACATGCACACCTACACCACTAAACATATAATCGGGCATAATGCCTAAAGTCACTTTAAATGCAGGTGTATCGCTTTTAGCAGAGCGGGTTTTTAAGAATTTAAGTTTGGGTAATTTTTCAATTTCATCTATTGTTTTAACGATAAACTCCAACACTTCCTTTTCACCTTCAATATTCACTTTGTCTATATCATCACTCGGTTTGTGGTAATCACTATGTTGCCCGGTAAAGAAATGCAAAACCGGAATATCTTTTAAATAAAATGAAGTTTGATCACTGGGGCCAACACCTGCGCTATCAGTCATTACATTCATATTGCTTTTGATGGATGCAATCATATTCACAAATTCAGGCGCTGTACCTACACCATACACCATCAACTTTTTTGAAGTGGGCTCTAAACGGCCAATCATATCCATATTGATCATCATATTTACATCTGCTAAAGGAATTACGGGCTTTTCGCAATATTGCTTTGAGCCAAATAAACCCAACTCTTCACCAGAAAAACAAATGAATAAAAAATTATATGCTTCTTTCTTATTGTTATTTGAATAATATCTCGCCAACTCAATTACACCAGCTGTTCCACTGGCATTGTCATCTGCACCGTTGTGAATTTTATCTTTAGGATTAGCATCTAAAGAATTACCGTCATGTCCTAAACCTAAATGATCGTAATGTCCTCCAATCACTATAGTTTGCTTGGCTTCATTATCCAAAAAACCGATGACATTTGTTAAGGTTCTTTTCTTTCCAACAGTGTCAACTGTGGCATGAGGATTGGCAGGTTCTATAAACTCATAACCCTGCAAATAAGTTCCCTTTTCTCCTTTAGGTGATAATTTTATTTCGGCAAATTGTTTTGCAATGTAAGCTGCTGCTTTTGCTTCATCTGCTGTGCCAGTGCCTCTGCCATTTAATTCATCAGAAGCTAAATAAGTAATGTGTGATTTTATTTTGCCTGCCTCAATTTGCTGAGCATTAGCTTGGCTGCTAGATATGAAAAATAAAAAAGCTATAGCAGTTACTGTTGTAAATAATTTCATTTTTTAAAAAATTTTGGGTGCAAAGGTAATGCTTTAGAACTAAATTTTTAATAAACAAATGGAAGATGATGTTGCAAATACTATTTTTGAGTCCCAATTATAAACTATGTTAGATATTTCAAATGCGCATTTAAGCATGGCGGCCGTGCATTATTGCGGCAACCAAACCAACGAAGAGGAATTGATAATTTCAAAATCTTTGTTGTTGATTGATGAAGAAAAGGTGAGAGCATTACTTACTAAGTTCTTTCTGAACTCTTTTCTGAACCCCGAATTTAATAGCTTTACTTTTAGCAATGGTGATCATCAAATGAACATCATTTATCAATATGCTGCTAAAATATTTGAACAGCCAAAAAGTTTATTGCCACAGTCAGTGAATATGGCCAAGCAGTTGTATGACCTTTCAACCCACCCTCAAATAAAAGCAGGCGATTTTTTTGTGGCCTACTTTACAGGATTAATGATTGACAATGAAACAACGGAAGCTATTGGTATTTTTAAATCAGAAAACAAACAGGAGTTTTTAAAAGTAGATAAAAATCAAGGGGGATTTGAAGTGCATTATCAGGATGGGATCAACATCAATAAATTAGATAAAGGTTGTTTAATTTTAAATGTGGATAGTGAAAAAGGTTTTAAAGTCTGTGTGATTGATAATACCAACAAATCAGCAGAAGCACAATACTGGAAAAATGATTTTTTAATGGTTAAACCCTGCAATGATAGTTTTCATGCTACCAAGGATTATCTTGACTTATGTAAAAATTACGTAACCAAACAAATGCCTAACGATTTTGAAATTAGCAAAACCGATCAAATTGATTTATTAAACAGAAGTATCAACTATTTTAAAGATCAGGATGAGTTTAACTTAGAAGATTTTAGTCGTTCTGTGATTCAAGATCCACAAGTAATTGAATCATTCAACGGTTATAAAAAACAATATGAAGATGAACATGAATTAGCATTCAACGAAAGTTTTGACATTTCGGATGCAGCCGTAAAAAAACAAAACAGGGTATTTAAAAGTGTTTTAAAATTAGACAAGAATTTTCACATCTATATCCATGGAAAGCGGGAATTAATTGAGAAAGGAGTGGAAGCTGATGGCAGAAAATATTATAAAATATATTTTATTGAGGAGAATTAAAGTTTTATTGCAGAGTAAAATTTTTAAGTATTAATTACGAGTTTAGGTTTTAAATTTAGATTTAAATAATAAATTTGAATAAAATACCATTCATTCATTGCAGTTAAAATAAAACGAAAAATGGATTCATTGCTTAAAGTATTTTTAGGAATTCATATCGTAAGTGGCTATATTGCATTGCTCTCAGGACTAATTGCCATACTCACAAAAAAAGGGCAAAAAAACCATAAAAAAGCAGGCATCATATACTTTTACAGTATGCTAGGCGTTTCAGCTTCTGCGCTTGTAATTTCAATCATTAAATCAAATGAATTTCTTTTATACATCAGTATTTTTGCATTTTTCGAAACATTTAATGGTTACCGAAGTGTAAAGGTTAAAGATTTAAAAGCAAAACCAATAGATTGGATAGTGCTTCTATTAGGACTTGTAAATACTGTGTTGATGATACTTTCAAAAAATATGATTTTAATGGTTTTTGGAGGCATTAGTATTTTTTTAATCTATAGTACTTTTGTAATTTATTTCAATAATTTAAAAAATAAACCCCAATTAAAAATGATTTGGTTGCCTCGTCATATTGGTATGATGTTAGGTGCTTATATTGCTACAACAACTGCATTCATTGTAGTTAATCTAAGTTATGCCGCTATACCCTGGTTACCTTGGTTATTGCCTACCTTTATTGGAGTGCCTTTGATTTTTTATTTCACAAACAAATATCGTCCTAAGAAAATATAAGCGCTAACTAAAGTTTTATCATGTAAAAATTAATATTCTTAAACATCATTATCATGAGCAACAACAGAAGAGATTTTATAAAAATATCAGCTAAACTTGGAACGCTTTCTCTATTACCATTAATGGGAACTAATAGTGTTGCTGCTATCAATAAACTTCCAAATTTAACTACAAGTATTGATGTAAATGACGAACAATCATGGTTGGAATTGCGCAAACAATTTCCACTTTCAAATGATAGAATTTATTTTAACAATGGGACCATGGGACCATCACCTTACGCAGTTATTGAAGCAGTAAATAAAAAAATGTTACTGGTTGATACCAATGCCGATTATGGTGGTTGGGAGAACAGTCGTAAAACGCTTGCGCACTTTGTGAAAGCCGAAGAAAGTGAGATTTGTTTAACACATAATGTTACCGAAGGCATCAATATTATTTGTTGGGCGATTGATTTAAAAGAAGGTGATGAAATATTAATTACCAATCATGAACATGTAGGTGGCGCTTTGCCTTGGCTCAACAGAGCTAAATTGCAAAACCTAACCGTTAATTATTTTGAGATTGGTAAAAATGTAGCCGAAACTTTACAAAATTTAAAAAATAAAATTACACCTAAAACCAAGGTGATTGCGGTGCCGCATATGGTTTGTACCATTGGACAAATACAACCCATCAAAGAAATTGTTGCTATAGGAAAAGAAAAAAATATTAAAGTTTTTGTGGATGGTGCCCATGGCACAGGCATGCTTAACCTCAACTTAAAAGAATTAGGTTGCGATTATTATGCAAGCTGCTGTCATAAGTGGCTTTGCGGACCAAAAGGAACAGCCTTTTTATATGTAAAAAAAGAAGCGTTGAAAGATTTAAAAGCTTATTATGTTGGTGCTGGTTCTGATAATGGTTGGAATGTTGTAAACCCTCCAAATCCATCCATGACAGGCTATGCAGAAACTGCGCACCGTTTTGATTATGGTACTCAAAATGCTTCTATTTGGGCAGGTGTTGATGCTGCCATTGAACTTTGGGAAAAAATTGGTATGGATAAAATTGAAGCGCGCATAAAATTTTTAGCCACACAATTACAAAACGGATTATTAAATTTAAAAAATGATAATCTTGAAATGCTCACAAGTACTGAGCCTGCATCACGAGGAGCTGTTATAGCGTTTAAATTAAAAAATGTTGAATACACTAAGTTTCAAACGCTAGCAACAGAAGCTGGTTTTAGAGTGCGTGTAGTGCCCGAAAATGGGGTTAATTGCATACGTGTATCAACACATATTTATAATTCAATGGAAGAAATAAATCAGTTTGTGGCGTTTACAGATAAGGTGGCGAGGGGATGATTAAACTTTTCATTGAATTAGACTAAGTAAAATTTCAAATACATAAAATCTCAATCATAGTGAAACCTGCATTTTGCAATACAAATGTCATCATTTGTTACTTTATAAATTAACCGATGTTCTCCATCTATTCTGCGCGACCAATAGCCCTTGTATTTGTGTTTTAATGGCTCTGGTTTTCCAATGCCTGAAAATGGAGTTCTAGAAATTTCTTTTAATAATGCATTTATTCTACCTAAAATCTTTTTATCTGTCTTTTGCCAATAAAGATAATCTTCCCATGACTCTTCAACAAAAACAAACTTCACTTCTCTATAAGTTTTTTTGAAAAGCCTTTGCCTTTATTTATTTTCTCAATGGCTGCATCCAATCTCTTTTCATTAACCTTGGAAGATAATTCATGGTGTGTGGCTGTTAAAGAATTATACTCATCCAAAGACATAATTACCACACCAATATCTTTACCTCTGTTGATAATAAGCGTTTCCAAATCATCAGTAACACGATCAAGATATTGCTTAATATCTTTCCTAAAATCTGAAATGTTTGTGGTTAACATATTTAAACAATTTGTACCTAATTAAGTACAAATATACGTACAAAATATTAAAAGACGCAATAATTATTTTTTAGTTTTATAAGAAGCTTTTCAGATTTCAATTTGACTTGTGTTCTATTTTCTCCTTTCACTGGTTTTCTATGAGCAGCCAATTGTAATTTATAAAAGTATCATTCTGTCAAGGAAATGGGATTGAAACAATGTCGATTATCTGGTGTGAAAAGCTCATTGCCTAAAATATTTTACTTCAACAAATACTCCTTTATAAACTCAATAGTAGCATAAAACTGATAATCAATATTGTTTTTCTTTTTAAAACCATGCCCTTCATCTTTGGCCATTAAAAACCATACTTTTCCACCGTTTTCTTTAATCTTATCTCGCATTTGAATAGCTTCTGATGCTGGTACGCGCGGATCGTTACCACCTTGCACTATAAACAAAGGTTTTTTAATTTCTTTAACGTGGTTAGTTGGCGATATTTTTTCTAAAAATTCAGCCATTTTCGGATCTCTTTCGTCACCATATTCCACTCTGCGTAAATCTCTTCTATATCCTTCAGTGTTCTTTAAAAAGGTATTGAAATTAGAAATTCCTACCACATCACTTGCACACTTAATTCTATCTGCATACCAAAAAGAACAAGCCAAAGTCATATAACCACCGTAACTTCCTCCAACAATCATTACACGGTCTTTATCTAAATCGGGCTGCGTGGCAATCCAATCGAGCAATGCGCCAATATCTTTTACTGACTCTTCTCTTTTGTATCCATTATCGGCATCTAAAAATGTTTTGCCATAACCTTCGGAACCACGCACGTTGGGGAATATAATAGAAATACCTAATTCGTTTAAATAATAATTATTACGTCCTAAAAAACCTGGTCTGCTCTGCCCTTCTGGTCCACCATGTATATTAATAATCACTGGTCTTTTGCCTGTATGCTTGGCAGATGCGCGATATAAAAATCCTGAAATTTCTTTCGCGTCAAACGATTTCCATTTTACTAAAACTGGTTCATTCAATCCTGAAATATCCATGCCACCTAACTCACTCTCTGTCCAACGAATTAATTTTTGAGAACCTAATTGGTACTCATAAACATCTGATGAAGAATTGTAAGCGTTAATTGTTAATCCCAGCGACTCACCATTTTCTGTAAATTCTAAGCCACCTAAAGTGCAGTTTGGAAGCTGAGTTACTGGCACTATTTGTTTTTCAGCAGTGCTATAAATGTACAATTTAGATAAGCCATTTTCGTTAGTAGCAAATGCAATTTTACTCCCGTCTTTTGTATAAGCAACTGCTTCAACATCCCAATTGATGGTTGATGAAATGATACTTATTTTTTTTGTGGCGATTTCATAATAAGCTAAACGATTAAATTCACTGTCCTTATTGGTATTTAAATAAATTCCTTTCCCATCGCGCGAATAGGCTAATCCTTCATAGGTAGTTCTTTCATCAATCAATGGAAGCAAGCGTGTTTTTGCACCCGTGTTGATGTCCACAGTGTATAACCTTGACTCATTAACAGAAAGCCCTTCCTGCACCAATAACTGCTCATCATTAACAGACCAGTCAACAATGCTCCAGCCACCACCTTTGTTTTCACCAATCGATTTATTGCTTTTCGGATTTTTGGGATCCATAATATAAAAATCACGATCTGCACCATTTCTGCTTGTTGATGTATAAGCAATTTGATTCTGCTTTTTATTCCATACCACTCCCCCATTCTGCGAGCGCTTACCATCGCTCAGTAACGTAACTTTTTTGGTACTCACATCAAATTTATACAACTGTCCAAACTCATTACCACCTATATCTTTATTAAAAATAAAATAATCTCCATTGATAGGCTCATAGATAGCACCGCCAACTGGTTCATCAAAAAATGTAATTTGCTGACGATCGCCCCCTGGCATTTTTACATAATGCAATTGACTGCTATTTCCAAAGCGTGTGCTAATCAAAATCTCTTTTTTCTTTGGATGCCATGAAACCAGGCCGGCTCCTCTCGACTCGGTGTAACTTTTTACCTCACTAATGATTGTTGATGAAATAGCTGGAATGCCATCTATTACTAGGTTTTCTGCTAATGGAATAGTAGTGTCTTGTGCTTTAACAACAAAATTAATTACCAAAGCAGAAATAATAAGTGTCGATTTTTTCATATTTACCATTGATTTTTTACAATGCAAATCTAAATTAATAACCATACATAAACTTTCATTATGTACGTTTTAATGTAATTTATGAAATTGAATCTGCCTTCAATTAATCTGATTTTTATTCCACTGAGCACTAAAAAGCTTCCAAAAACGCTCTGCTCAAGAAAAAAATCAAATGTCAATTTGTGATTTTTTTACATGTTGCCTGGTTAAGTGTGCGAATACATTACAAATGGCATCTCAAAAAAAACTACCTTTGAACTTTAATTGAACCCACTAGTTTAATACAAAAACAACTAAAAGAAATTATCTATGAATATTGGCATTGTATGTTACCCTACTTTTGGTGGTAGCGGAGTAGTTGCAACTGAGCTTGGCAAAGCACTCGCAAAAAAAGGACATAAAATACATTTCATCTCCTACAGCCAACCTGTTAGATTGGATTACTTTTCAGAAAATATTTTTTATCACGAAGTGGCAGTCAGTAATTACCCTTTGTTTGATTATCAGCCTTATGAATTGGTTTTAGCAAGTAAATTGGTTGATGTAGCTTTATACGAAAATTTAGATTTATTACACGTTCATTATGCTATTCCTCATGCTTCAGCTGCATACATGGCCAAACAAATATTAGCAAGTAAAGGAAAAAAAGTTCCATTTATCACCACATTGCATGGCACTGATATTACCTTGGTTGGAAAAGATGCCTCCTTTGAACCTGTAATTACTTTTGCGATAAGCCAGAGCGATGCTATTACATCAGTGTCGGAAAGTTTAAAGCAAGATACCTATAAACATTTTGGGGTGCGCAAACCTATTCATGTAATTCCAAATTTTATTTGTATTGAAGATTATGATAAAATTTACGAAAAAAATAATCCCGAAGAAACGGCAAAACACAAAAAATTTTATGCTCCTGATGGTGAAAAAATATTAATGCATATTTCTAATTTCCGCAAGGTAAAAAGGATTGAAGATGTAATTCGAATTTTTGATAAAGTAAGAAAGAAGACACCAGCTAAATTATTATTGATAGGTGATGGTCCTGAAAGAACCCATATAGAACGCCTTTGCAGAGAATTAAATACTTGCGATGATGTTAAATTATTAGGAAAAGTAGTAAATCCCGAAGAGCATTTATTATTGGCAGATTTGTTTTTATTACCTTCCGAAACAGAAAGTTTTGGATTGGCGGCACTAGAGGCAATGGCTAGTCATGTTCCTGTAATTAGCAGCAACACAGGTGGAATTCCAGAAGTAAATATACATGGCGTATCGGGCTATTTGAGCGAGGTTGGAGATGTTGATGATATGGCAAAAAATGCTTTGCTTATCTTAAAAGATGAAGCTACACTAAACAAATTTAAAAAACAAGCATACCAGCAAGCCTTGAATTTTGATATCCATAAAATACTTCCTATGTATGAGCAATTGTATGATGCAGTAGCTGGTATCAAACACGTTGAAAAAAGCAGTTAAAAAATGAATAAGAAGTTTACTGGATATCTTTTATTAGCGCTGGCCATCGGCATTGTTTTATTTCAATATGTCAAATACAGGGTAGCCCCTGATTTTAATGTTAATGACTTGCAGTTAGTCACCATTGAAGGAAAAGATTACCCTATCACTTTTAAAGAAAATAAATTACTTGTCATTAGCTTCTTCACCACCTGGTGTGGCTCTTGTCATCAAGAATTTAAAGAAATTCAACAAGCCAAATTCAAAAATTTAATTCCTAATGTAGAGTTTATTGCTGTTACTGATGAATCTTTAGAAAAATTAAATAACTATGTGGCCAATTATAGTTATGATTATATCGATTTTGTACATTATCCTAAAAACGTGGGAAACCTTGGTGTGCATGCCTTCCCAACTATTTATATTTTTAACAGTAAAGGTAAATTACTTTATTCAAAAGTAGGATTAGTTGATTGGAATGATGCCAAATGGTTAGCACAATTTAAGGCTTAGTTTTTTATAAATTACAACAAACATCTTTAAATCAAAAAATCTCAGATTGTTTATCATGGTGGGCTTTACCCGCCATCATCCGAATGTTTTTTTAACAAAAAAATACTAACAGAAGCTCGAAGCAAGTTTTTAAACTATCTTGTAGTTCCTATTTTTTATCAAATTATCTTCCAACATTGAAAATCCATTTTGTCATTCCTTCATGTTTCAAAAAACATGCGGTAAATATTTTTCACATTCACCGCATTTTTGCGGAGAATATTCTTTATATTTGCCGCAAACACATTTCAAACTTTGGCAAAATACATCTACGAATACAATAATTGGACTAAATTTACCTGGAACGAAGCAGCCATAAACGCCATCTTTGGCGAAGTTCGTAATCTACAAGGACGAATTGTTGGCCATATGAACACCTTAGGTTTTGCAGCTAAAGAAGAAGCCGCACTTACCACACTAACGCTCGATGTTATCAAATCATCTGAAATAGAAGGAGAAAAACTTAATTTCGAACAAGTTCGATCATCTATTGCCAGAAAACTAGGAATTAATATTGGCGGACTAGTGCCAACAAACAGAAATATAGATGGCATCGTAGAAATGTTGATTGACGCAACACACAGCTACCAGATGCCATTGACTAATAAAAGATTATTTGGCTGGCATGCTGCACTCTTTCCAACCGGACATAGCGGAATTAACACTATCGAGGTTGGGCGGTATCGCACAGGCGAAATGCAAATTGTTTCTGGGGCAATGGGAAAAGAAAGGGTGCACTTTGAAGCAATACCCGCTAAAAAGGTTAAAGCTGAAATGGAACTTTTTTTATGTTGGTTTAATGAAAAATATAAAAATGATAAAAATATCAAGAGTTATAAAAAAACACAAAAGTTAAACGCACTTGATCCTGTGCTAAAGGCAGCAATTGCGCACTTTTGGTTTATTATCATTCACCCTTTTGATGATGGAAATGGGAGAATTGCACGTGCAATTTCAGATTTAATGCTTTCAAGGTCTGACCAAACAACTGAACGTTATTACAGTTTGTCGAGCCAGATATTAGTGGAGCGTAAACAATACTACGAGATACTACAAAAGGTTCAACACAGTAAAGGCGATATTACAGCATGGTTAGACTGGTTTTTACATTGTCTTAAAAATGCTTTGCTCACAACTGAAACTACGCTCAATAAAATACTTTGGAAAACTTCCTTTTGGAAAATTCATGAAAATACTGATTTCAATGCCAGACAAAGATTAATGCTCAACAAAATACTTGATGGATTTGATGGTAAATTGCAATCATCCAAATGGGCAAAAATAACTAAATGCTCTCCCGACACTGCTTTACGCGATATTAAAGAGCTTATTGAAAAAGGTATACTCAAACAAGAAAAACAAGGTGGACGAAGCACCAACTATGAGTTAGAAGATTTTAAATGAAGAGTAACTGCTTTTACATCCAGTAATTGTTTTGCAGCAGGCTACTTTTTGAAAGTAAGCGATCCATTTAAAAATTTACATAATGCGCATTGTTTTTAGTGCTGCTCACCATCTAAAAAAGATTCCTCCTGAAAGACAACCAGAATAATTTTACATTATAATCTCAATTTAAAAACCCCTCAAAAACTTCTCCCTCAAATCTTAAATAATTATCGTAAAATTGCAGTCCTAAAATTCAACACACAAAATGGCTGACGATAAAAAAGTAATATTCTCCATGGTGAAGGTGAGCAAAGTCTTTCCTCCACAAAAACAAGTTTTAAAAGATATTTACCTTTCCTTCTTTTATGGGGCAAAAATTGGGATCATTGGTTTAAATGGTTCTGGTAAATCAACACTCCTTAAGATCATTGCTGGCGTAGAAAAATCATTTCAAGGTGATGTGGTTTTTTCTCCCGGTTATTCTGTGGGTTACCTAGAACAAGAGCCACATTTGGATGAAACCAAAACGGTAAAAGAAATTGTGATGGAAGGCGTTCAAGAAACAGTTGATTTATTGGCAGAGTTTGAAGACATCAATAACAAATTTGGGCTGCCCGAATATTACGAAGATGCTGATGCCATGGAAAAACTCATGAACCGTCAAGCCATCATTCAAGATAAAATTGATGCTGCTAACGCATGGGAATTAGACAATCAATTAGAGCGTGCCATGGATGCGCTAAGATGCCCAGAAAGTGATACGCCAATCAAAGTGTTGAGCGGTGGTGAAAGAAGACGTGTGGCCTTGTGCAGATTGTTACTCAAAAAACCAGATATCCTTTTACTTGATGAGCCTACCAACCATTTAGATGCCGAATCAATTGATTGGTTAGAACAATTTTTACAAAATTATGCTGGTACCGTTATTGCCATCACGCATGATAGATATTTCCTAGATAATGTTGCTGGATGGATACTTGAATTAGACCGAGGTGAAGGTATTCCGTGGAAAGGAAATTACTCTTCATGGCTCGACCAAAAAGGAAAACGTTTAGCACAAGAAGAAAAAACAGAAAGTAAACGTCAAAAAACCTTAGCACGTGAGCTAGAATGGGTGCGCCAGGGTGCTAAAGGCCGACAAGCAAAGAGCAAAGCACGTCTTCAAAATTATGATAAAATGATGAATGAAGATGTAAAACAAAAAGAAGAAAAACTGGAAATATTTATTCCAAATGGCCCACGTTTAGGAAATGATGTGATTGAAGCCATTGACGTTTCGAAAGCTTTTGGGGATAGAATTTTATATGAACATTTAAATTTTAAATTACCTCCTGCAGGTATTGTTGGGATTATTGGTCCAAATGGCGCGGGTAAAACCACGCTTTTCCGAATGATTATGGAAATAGAAAAACCGAATCAGGGTGAATTTAAAATTGGTTCTACCGTAAAGATAAGTTATGTAGATCAATCGCACAACGATTTAGACCCTAACAAAACCGTTTGGGAAATCATTAGCGGTGGACATGAAAATATGGAAATGGGTGGCAAATTAATCAATTCTAGAGCTTATGTATCGCGCTTCAATTTTAATGGTGCCGACCAGGGTAAAAAATGTGGCGTTTTATCGGGTGGTGAAAGAAATAGATTGCATTTGGCCATGGCATTAAAAGCCGAAGGAAATGTGCTGTTACTGGATGAGCCTACCAATGATATTGATGTGAATACATTACGAGCTTTAGAAGAAGGTTTAGAAGACTTTGCTGGGTGTGCCGTAATCATAAGTCATGATCGTTGGTTCCTAGATCGCGTTTGTACGCATATCTTAGCTTTTGAAGGTGATAGCTCTGTATATTATTTTGAAGGTGGTTATTCTGAATATGAAGAAAACAGAAAGAAACGCCTGGGTAATGTGGAACCTAAAAGACCAAGGTTTAAAAAATTGACCGTATAGTTGAATTTATTGTAAAGATGGATTTTACAATCAAAGGCCCTAAAATAAATATTCCTGAACGAATATCTATTAGAAAGCCTATGTTAGTCTTAGGTTCATGCTTTGCCGAAAATATTGGAGCATTGCTTCAAGAGCAGTTGTTTGATGTGCAAATCAATCCTTTTGGGATTGTTTACAATCCTTTAAGTATCATTCAACAATTGAATGATATCCACCAAAACAAACATTTTACCTCAGCTGAATTGTTTGAAAAAGAGGGCTTGTTTTATAGTTGGCAACATCATGGAAGCTTTGCTGGTATTGACAAAGATGAAACACTGCAAAACATCAATGCTCAAATCAATGTAGCGCATCATCAATTGATACATTCCGAATGGCTTGTTATAACGCTTGGTTCAGCTTATTATTACAGTTTAAACGATGGACAAATTGTAAGTAATTGTCATAAAATTCCGGCTGTCAATTTTGTAAAAAAAATGTCCCATTTGCCTCAAATCATTGATGATTTTCAGGAATCGATAGCACTATTAAAAAAAATAAATCCCTCCATTAAAATACTCTTCAATGTAAGTCCGGTAAGATATGTGCGCGATAGACTTACCGAAAACACCATCAGTAAAAGCATTTTACACCTTGCCATTCATGAAATTATTAAGAAAAACGAAAGCTGTTTTTATTTTCCTTCTTATGAAGTTGTAATTGATGAATTAAGAGATTACCGCTTTTATAAAGCAGATTTGGTTCATCCTAATGAAATGGCCATTGCATACATCTATGAAAAATTTGGAGCTGCCCTATTTGATGATGAAACAAAAATAATAACGAAAGAAGTACAGCAATTCAATGCCTTTTCAAATCATAAAATGCTACATAATGGCGAAGAGACGATTGCACAATATCAACTAAAAAAAGATCAATTGCTGTCACTTTTAGTAGAAAAATATCCTTTTCTAATGAGAAGATTAAAAAAAATAAAAAGTTAAGCCCAAGCCATCGCTCGCATCCTGCGAGTGATAAAATACCACTAGGCCTTTGGCCTGTATAAAAGCCAAACTATAACAAGTTTCAAATTTAACATCAGAAATGTTAGCTTTTAATTGCTATGCTCGTAAGTAAATGTAATTACAATATTAAAAAAATTATAAACCCCGCGTTCGAAGTCTGTTAAGCTCACTCGCAGGATGCTAGCGAGGGCGAGTGTATATGAAATATACTCAAATTCAAATTCTAAAACCAACCTTAAAGTTGATATAGTTTACAAAGTAATTGTTGTCAACCAGATATTTTAACGATTTAGTTTCATTAAAATGCTCTGTCGTATTTTTATCAATAAAGATGATATTTGGAAGTTGATATGAACTGTATTCATAATTGTATGAAGCATCAATCTTGTTAATCATGAACATATTTAGAGGAAACTCCCAAGCAATGATAATTTTCTTGTAAAAAGACAATTCAAAATAAGGGGCAATTTGAAGGATATTATAGGCTATGGTGGCATTGGAATTACTTTCCATTTTATGATCCCCAGGACCTAAATGGTAATCAAAATTGCTAAGAAGTAATCTTGAATTGTTATATCTTAGTCCAATACCTGGTGTAAAATTTATTAAATACTTTTTGGTCAATTGTTTTTGTAAAGAGTACATCACACTCCAATTTTTAAATTCATATGCTGTAGCACAAACAGCACTGTTTTCTCCGTATTTATAAGCTCCTTTTCTTTGAAAATAATTACCTGTTAATCTCATTATTGAGTTATATTCTACTGCTACTTCAGGATATGCAATAACCTCACTTGACATATAAAAAGCTTCATTTATTTGACTTTTGTCTGATTGATGTAAAAATGTGGCTGAATTAGTACAGGTGTTAATTACTCTATTTTGATTACCTCGCGAGCCATAGCCAAAAAACAAATAAAATCTTGTTTTTCTGTTTTGTAGACTGTCAAATTTATCGCCATTATTTAATGATTTTTGTAAGTAATTAATCTTTTTTGATTGAAAGGAGTATCCAATTCTGATATTATTTTGAATGATTGAAGCTCCAATAAACTTAATTAAAAGAGGAACCTTGTTTATATTTGAGCTTTCAGAACCATCTTCATAATATCGGGGTTCCAAACTCACATTTGAACCCAACGAAAAATAAAGCCCCGATCTGTAATACCTATTAAATCCAAATCTAAAACCGTAATTAATTATTTGATTTGAATTTTTATCTCTTGAAGGGATGAATGCAAGTGCATTATCTAAAAACAACCCGCTATATAACTTCTTTCTGCGTCCATACAAATAGTCAATATAACCAGTAATCAACAACCTGTATTTTTTGTCATCAACATAATTCCAGCTATTGTGATTCACATCGATACCAAAGGTGTAAATTTCATCTTTATTATAGTGAAGCAACTTTTGAAAACCAACACCAACAACTAACAATTTATGGTTATTGAAGTAAAGTGCATATTTTGTTTTTGATACTGACCTGACCGTATTTGTATCTTCATTTTTTGGACAAAGGCTTGCTTCAATATTTGCTAATGAAGCATTACCTATCATTATAAAAATTGATGTAATAAAGTATAATTTGTACAATAGTTTCATTTATTCGAAGGTACAGTAAAACGTAAAAATAGCTTATTTATATATCAAATTACGCGATAATTTTACAGCTCAGTAAAAAGGCCAGAATAAGCACCGCCCATCCTGGTTTACAACGAGGACTTCAATTGCATGCTTTATATAACTCAACTTTAAAATTCCATTTAAGTTGCTGCATCTCCTTTCCAATTTTCATTAACATTCACACCCAAGCCATCGCTTGCATCCTGCCAGTGATAAAATACCAATAGGCCTCTTGCCTGTATAAAAGCCTAACTATAACAAGTTTCAAATTAAATATCAGAAAACTTAGCTTTTTATGGCAATTTTCATAAAAAATGCAATATAACATGTCTAAAAAATATTTAATCACCGCGGTCAGAGTCCGCATGTTAAGCTCACTCGCAGGATGCGAGCGATGGCAAGTTTAAAAAAATAAAAAGTCAAACACTTTAAAATCAATCCCTTGTGAAGTAAATAAGTTTTTGTAGTTTCAAAAAAAGAAAGTACATTTGCACCCTTATTTAAAAATTAATCATTAAAAACAATTAACAATGCCTGTAAAGATTAGATTACAACGCCATGGTAAAAAAGCTAGCGCTTACTACCATATTGTAATTGCGGATGGTCGTGCACCTCGAGATGGAAAATTCATTGAAAAGTTAGGCACCTACAACCCAAACACCAACCCCGCAACTATTGACTTAAACTTTGATGGAGCCGTAAAATGGCTTTCAAATGGTGCTCAACCAACCGACACCTGCAAAGCTATTTTATCCTACAAAGGAGTATTATACAAATACCACCTTAACAAAGGAGTAATCAAAGGCGCCCTTACACAAGAAGCTGCCGATGCTAAATTAGAAAAGTGGTTAAGCGAAAAACAATCGAAGATTGATGCTAAATCAAGCTCATTAGTAAGCAAAAAAGAAGAAGCCAGAAGAGTTGCTTTTAAAGCAGAAACTGCTGTTAAAGAAGCTAAAGCTGCTAAAGTTGCCGAAAAAATGGCTGCTCAAAATGCACAAGCTGCTGCTGAAAGTGCACCAGCTGAAGAAGCCGCTGCAGAAGGAGAAACTCCAACTGAAGCATAATTTTAAAACCTCAAACAACCGGTTTCATTCTCGAAACCGGTTTTTTTTTACCCAAACTTTTTAAAAACATGACAAAAGACGATTGTTTTTATTTCGGATATATCGTTAAACCTATCGGTTACGAAGGTTTTTTTGCTGTAAAAGCAGAGACTGACGATATGCAACGCTACAGCAATTTAAAAAGTATTTTCATTGACTTAAATGGCACTTTAACACCATTTTTCATAGCTGGAGCGCAAGTAAAAGATAAAGAAATTATTTGGCTCAAAGCCGAAGGATTCAACACTTCTGATGATATTCAAGCTTTAATAAGAAAAGAAATTTTTTTACCCTTAAACTTACTTCCTGAGCGCAAAGGAAACAAGTTTTATTATCACGAAATAGTTGGTTTTACAGTAATTGATGAAGTACATGGCGAAATTGGTATGGTTAAAGACGTTATTGAATTACCACATCAAACGATCCTGCAAATAATGAAAGAATATACCGAAATATTGGTCCCACTCAATAACGATATTTTAAAAGAAGTTAATCGCGAAAACAAATCATTAATAATTAAAGCTCCAGAAGGATTAATTGAAATATATTTGAATAATAATGATGATGATGAAAATGATTAAATTGTTATTGGCTATGTTAACCTTTAGCCTGCTTGCTTGCAACCCTAAATCAACTGCTGTCAGCAAATCAAAGGAAGTACAAAAAGTTGAAATATTGGCTTATTATCAATCGTCCGGAAAATTGGGCTATTTGGTAGAATCTGTCAAAATTGATGGAGATAAATTAATTTTCAATATTGTTTATGCTGGTGGCTGTAAACCACACACTTTCAAATTAATTGGTGATAGTTCAATTTCATCTTCTAAACCTGCTCAAACAAATTTATATTTAGTCCACGATAACAATGGCGACAATTGTACCAATGAAATTAAAAAAGAAATTATCGTTGATATCGCTAGATTAAAGAATATGCGTGTAAATCCAATTGAATTAAACATTGATAATTTAAATACAGTATTGTACAAATACTAATCAACAATTTACATAAGTTCAACCATCATTCCCAAAAAAAAGAAACTTTATTAAATGCAGATTGTAATATATTTTATAGTTAACATAATCATTATTGCAAATGGCATATTGTTTGATTAAGCCAATTTAATTCGTTTAATAGTGTAAACAAACCAATTTTATTTATTATGAAAAAAAAGTACTTTTCTCTTCAATTTATGATTGTTATTTTGCTTGGTAGCCTTTCTGTTTTTGCACAAAATGGAAATTCTACCTTCGAAATTTTTTCCGAAAATGGCGATGCCTTTATTTTAATTATGAACGGGATTCAACAAAATACGCAAGCTCAAACCAATGTAAAAGCCCAAAACATGGCCATGTCGGCCTATAAGATTAGAATAATTTTTAGAGACACCCAACTTGGTGCTTTAAATGATCAAATTAATTTAGACTATGCTTCACACCAAACATACGCCATCAAAGAAAAAAAAATAAGTAACCTTCAAAAAAACCTAAAGTCAGTTGGTAATAATGTTGCCCTGGAATTGGCCTTAAAAACAGAAGGTGAAGCTGCGGCAAAACAGGCACAAATTGAAAATGAGAACTCGAGGTTTGTGATTAAAATGATTAGCCATGTGCCTATAATTAACAATACTGCACCCGCAAACCAATACACACAAGCAACGCCTGCACAAACAAATAAATCTAATACCCAAGTCACAACAACTTCAGCTCCTACGCAGCAAACAACAGTTGTTCAACAAAGTACAACTAATACCGGAAACAATGTTAATAAAGGTGCCAACGTAAACGTGAACATTAATTTGAACGGTGGCATAAATAGTTCTTCAAGTTACACTGAAACCTCAACAACAACTGTTCACTCCACAGGAGGTGCCCCTGCTCAACAAACAAATGTTTATGTATTGCCAGGATACAATGGACCAACTGGTTGCCCATGGCCAATGAGTGATGGCGACTTTGCAAATGCCAGAAATTCTGTCAATGCTAAAAGTTTTGAAGACACTAAATTAACCGTGGCAAAACAAATTTTTGATCATAACTGTATGTTATCATCGCAAGTAAGAGATATCATGTCAACCTTTGATTTTGAAGCAACAAAATTAGAATTTGCAAAATATGCCTACGGCAGAACTTTCGACATCGGCAATTACTACAAAGTAAATGATGTATTCGATTTTGAAACTTCTATCTCTGATTTGAATGCTTATATCAATAACTACAGAAGATAAAATTTTCCAAAAATGTTTTTAAAAGCGAAGGATTACATCACTTCGCTTTTTTTATTTTAACCACTCTTATATTGTAATTGAATTTATGATATATGTCATAGTTCAAGTAAAGTCATCTCCTTAAATTTGTTTCAAATTAAAATTTGAAAATTAGGAACATGAAAAATAAAATTACCATAGCTTTAATGTTAATGGTTTCGTTAACTCAGGCACAAGTAACAGTTGATTGGTCTAGTTTCCCGGGAGGTGTTGGCATTGCAACTGACAGTTTAAACAACGCTTATACCGCTAATTGGGATTATAATCCAGCGGGTGATATTACCTTAACAAAAAGAAACGCAGCAGGAAATATAGTTTGGGAAACAGCTTACAACAATACCGACAATACCTTACATGAAGTAGCGACTTGGGTCGAAATTGACAATGCAGGCGATGTGCTTATTTCAGGTACCATTCGCTCTGGATTCTCAAGTCCAGTAAATGCTGCTAGTTTATTAATGAAGTTCGACTCCTTGGGAACGCTATTATGGCGCGTGGTTTACGAAAGTTCATTTGATGGCTCTTCAACCACTAAATGTTTGGTGGATGCCAACAACAACATCTATGTTTTAGGCATTGGCACCGGTCCTACTGGGCAAGTTACAAAAGTCAAAAAATTTAATGCACTAGGTGTGCCTTTATGGGATTATTTTGATGCATCAGCTGGAGGTGCACCCATTAATTTCAAGTTTACACCAGATAATAATATTGTAATCATACACAGAACAATTACAGGTAACATTAATGGATATTCCAAAATAGATTTAAATGGAAATAATATTTGGAGTTTGACGGGCGGAATCAATAGTATCTCAATAGGCGATGCCGCTGGAGATGCATTTGGAAATACATACATTATCAATGGTTCACCAAGCGAATTAAAAAAATTATCCCCATCTGGTGCAGTAATCTGGTCACAAACAAACACTATCAATGGAAATAAAGTTGAAGTTGGAACAGATAATTATCCTATTGTTGGCGGCTATCCACTGATAAATTATGGTGCCGTAGTTTTGAAATATGATGATGCCGGTAATTTTCTTTGGCAAAACTTAGATGCCGATGGCTCAAGCCTAGCTTTACTGGCATTGGCCCCTATGAGATTAGATGCAAACAACAATGTATACATGGCCGGAAGCACGATGTCGCAAATGGGAATTTGTAAGGTAAACAGCAACGGAACGGCTGGTTGGGCGACCACTACCTCAAGCGGTTATCCAGTGTGGTTCGAATTTGGGAGAGACAGTTGCATTTATATAGTTGGTGGTACCACAGCTAAACTTTGTGAGAATATAATTACAGCAGCATCGCCAAGAGAAAATAATAAACTCATAAATGCTGTAGAGATATACCCCAATCCTGCCGCTACAATACTGCAAATAAAATATAATCTGCCTAAGCAAAACATCCGCTACATTGAAATTTTTGATGCAACGGGAAAAAAGATCCTTGAAAAATTTACTAATGAAAACAGCATTGATGTAAGCCAGTTAAATCAAGGAATTTATTGGGTTAAAATAAACGACAACAATCAAATTTATTCTACAAAATTGATGATTGAAAGGTAGTCAATGTATGATGGCATAATTAGCTTTAACTATCTCACTCCAAAAATGCTTCATCATTAATATCAGAAAACACAACCCTTATGTTTTGCTTAAGTGTGGTAGCTAATGAAAGCCCTACATAATCAGCATTTACAGGAAAGCGCTTATGATTTCTATCAATCAACACCAAGGTTGAAATTTTCTTTACAGGCGCATGCAGAAACTGATTTACGCCATAAATTAAAGTCTTACCTGAATTTAATACATCATCTACAACAATAACAACCTTGTTTTCAAAAATATCTTTTGCAATTTCAGTGTTTTGAAAGGTTTGATAAGGTGTATCTTTCTCAACAACAATAGATAATAAAGTAACTTTTTGTTTTGAAAATTTTGAAAGTGCAATTTGGATTCTTTGCGCTAAAACATTACCTCGCTGCTCTATTCCAGCAAGAACTATTTCAGTTTCCGTAAAATTGTTTTCAAACAGCTGATAAGCCATTCGATTAATTTTTTGTTGAATTTGTTCGTGATTGAGTAATAGCGTTGCTTCCATCATTTTAATTAATGGCACTAAATTAAAGATAAAATTAAGACATTAAAAAAGAAAATAGATTATAATCTACCACCTTTGTAAAAGTTTTTTTTGTAATAAGGTGCATCTAAGCTATCAATACGAACACCACCCTTCACTGCTGAGTGCGCAAACTTATTGTTTCCAAGATAAACGCCTACATGGGAAATTCTATTTTTTTTAATCTTAAAAAATACCAAATCACCTACCTGTAATTCACTTTTATTAAGCGAAAATGTTTTAGGATAGATAGAAGCTGATCCTCCTTGAAGTTCCTTTTGATATACTTGTTTATATACTATTTTAGCAAAGCCACTACAATCAATACCGCCTTTACCTTTTTTCCCACTGTACTTGTAACGCGCGCCCATCCACTCATAAACAGTTTTGTAAAGATCTAACTGACATGAATCTGGCTCAATTTGATAAGCACAAAAAAAAGTAATTGCTTCGTCATCACTGGCAACCTTTTTTCCTGTTTTACCATTGTTGTTGCCTGCAAAAACTTGTCCTGCAATTACCATCAACAAAAATATGCCTATCCTTTTAACCATGAGGCGAAAATAAGGCATAATCACTTATCTTCAACTAATCGAAGCCTCAGATTAACAATAATTTAGGAGATTGACTTCCTTTTTAGGATAGATTAGCTTTTGACAATAAAAAAACAGGTAATCATGAAATGAATTGCCTGTTTAATACTAAAATTAATACAATACCTACCCTACTGCCACTCTTGTTGGCATTGGTGGTGGTGTATGCTTTGTGTCTTTTACTTTATCAGGATATTTTGCATGGTATTCAAACTCATGTCTAAAATGACGAATAGCCGCAGCTACAGGCCATGCAGCAGCATCACCTAAGGGACAAATCGTGTTACCTTCAATTTTTCTTTGTATGTCCCACAATAAATCGATGTCTTCGGTCCTGCCATGGCCATATTCTAAACGGTGTAATATTTTTTCCATCCAGCTTGTTCCTTCACGGCACGGGCTGCATTGTCCACAACTTTCGTGATGATAAAAGCGACTATAATTCCATGTACTTCTTACAATACAAGCTCTTTCATCATATACAATAAAACCACCCGACCCTAACATTGACCCAGTGGCAAAACCACCTTCTGATAAGGATTCATAAGACATTAACCTATTTTCACCAGTACTCGTTTTTAATAACAAATCTGCAGGTAAAATGGGCACCGATGAACCTCCTGGTACACAAGCCTTCAACTTTCTACCATCAGGGATACCACCACAATATTCATCAGAAAAAATAAACTCTTCTACAGATACTCCTAACTCAATTTCATAAACTCCCGGCTTATTAATATTTCCACCTGCCGAAATTAATTTAGTGCCTGTACTTTTTCCGATACCTATCTTCGCGTATTCATCTCCACCATGATTTACAATGGGCACAACAGCGGCAATAGTTTCAACATTATTCACTACGGTAGGACAATCATATAAACCTTTTACAGCTGGAAAAGGAGGTTTAATACGTGGATTCCCTCTTTTGCCTTCCAGTGATTCTAAAAGCGCTGTTTCTTCACCACAGATATAAGCACCTCCACCAACTTGCACATATAAATCTAAATCGTAACCAGATCCTAAGATATTTTTTCCTAACCAACCGGCCGCATAAGCCTCTTCAATGGCACGTTCTAAAATACGAGATACATAAAAATATTCTCCTCTGATATAAATGTAAGAAGTATTGGCTCCTAAAGCAAAACTAGATGTAATCATTCCTTCAATCAGTGCATGAGGAATTTTTTCCATTAAGTAACGATCTTTAAAGGTTCCTGGTTCGCTCTCATCTGCGTTACAAACAAGGTAACGTGGCACTCCTGCTGGCTTTGCTAAAAAGCTCCATTTCATACCGGTGGGAAATCCAGCTCCTCCTCTACCTCTTAAACCAGACTTTTTTACTTCTTCAACAATTTCATCGGGCGACATTGTTTTAATTGCTTTTTCAACAGAAGCATAACCACCCGTTTTACGATATACCTCTAAGGATTGAATGCCCGGTACATTAATATGTTCTAATAATAATTTTTTACCCATTTTTCTTTTGTATTGCAGAAGTGTTATTGCTTTTAATAATACTTAGCTTATGAATTAAATGATATCAGTATAACTTTTTCTCGTGTTTTCTGCCTTCAATTTCTCAATCAGGGCATCCGCTTTTTCATTGGTTAAATTTTCATGATAATTAGCTCCACATTGTAACATTGGTGCTGTGCCGCATGAACCTAAGCATTCAACAGTTTTTATGGTAAACATACCGTCTTTGGTTGTTTCTCCTGTTTTAATATTTAACTTCTTTTCTAAATAAGTAACCAGCTCTTCTGCTCCGTTTAACCAACAAGGCACTGTTCTGCACACTTCAAGTACACATTTACCTACTGGCTTTAAATTGTACATACTGTAAAAAGAGGCCACTTCGTATACCTCAACAGATTTAATATTTAAAATAGAGGCTACGTAATCCATAGTTTGTGGACTTAACCATCCATCAAATTCAGCCTGGGCAATATGCAATATTGGAAGTAATGCCGATTTATGTTTCCCTGCCGGATAACGCTTAATAATTTTTTGAACAAGTTGCATTGTTTCTTCATTGAATGCAATTTTACCTTGTTCACTTTTCCCTATTGTTTCAGTAACTCCCATCTTATTATATAATGATTCTGTTATGCTAAATTAACTATGTCAAAAACTACAAGTAATGCAAAAATTAAATATCCAACCACGGTTAAATGTAATATCAAATCAACCCAAAAATTCATAGTTATTTCTTCACCATCTTTGAGATACATGGCTAACAATGCTAACAATGGAAACAATGAAAGTATAACTAATAATATTAATTCTGCTTGTGTCCTATTTCCTGACTTTAAAAGAGCCTTAATTTTAGTATCTTTTATTTTATTTTTATCAACTAAATTGTGGCTATTTACTTTCCCAATTTCAGATTTATAAGTGTTTTTAGCAAGTGTTTGCTTTTTATTTGCCTGGCTCAGAACAGGGCTTAATTTACTGTTTGAAGCAGTATAATTTTGCTGATGCCTATTTACTTTTTCCTCTGCTAAAAGTGTTTCTGTAATGCTTGTCTTCGACTCCTTTACTTCCGTGAATGAAGTTTCAATTTTTTGTTGATCTTGATGACTTGCATCAATTAAATTTTGATTTGTTTTTTGCGGAGCATTTATACTTTTATGATGATTAACACTCACATAATAACCAGCGCTATACTTACGTTTAACAATAGAAATATCATTTGTAACACATGAAGACAAAGCAGCTACAAATAAAATTAATATGAAGTAAATATTTCTTTTCATCATAGCTTATGCATCAAGTTCACCAGCAATAACATTCATGCTACTCATGGTTAAAATAGCGTCACTTAACATGG
>JBILPB010000150.1:0-7774 GCA_044374175.1 Bacteroidia bacterium
TTCTCCCATTCCACATAATTCCTGAATGCTGTGGACATTAAATTATCATTAATGGTTTTATAATTACACATAAACGTTTGAAATATTTAACAGTTTACCTATATTTGACACTTAAATTCTTTTTTAAGATGCTTAAATTCAAGTTATATTTAACCTTTACTCTCCTTACACTTTCTCTTTCTGCCCAATCATTTGACCGAAAAGTCTTTGCTAGCGCAGGCAGAGATGCCAATAATGGATTAACAGGTTTGTCGCAACGATTCATGACCTACACAATTGGGGAACCAATAATTTATAAAGGAGCGAATTCAACTCGAGAACTAAACAATGGTTTTATTCAACCTATTGGAATCACTCCTACTGCTCCACCTAGTTCTTCAAGAATGGTGCTAGCAAATGGAGATATTGCAGTTTACCCCAATCCGTTTGGAACTTTCATTACAGTTAACACAAACACTGAAGTAGAAGATGAAATAAGTGTACAATTAATTGATATTAATGGAAAACTAATTCTTAACGAACAGATTGTTCCCAAACAGCATCGATTAGAAATTCCATTCCATTGCGCGCCAGGAACTTACTTATTGAATTGCTATACCTTAAACGGACAGTTTATTCAACAAACGCGCTTAATTAAAATGGACATTTAATCCATTATTCAAATAAAAATAAAATCAAAACCCAAAATCACATGAAATTTCTATTCATTTTTCTCAGCCTTTTGGTATCCTCTTTGCTTTTCTCCCAAGCACCAGAAGGCATCAATTACCAAGCAGTAATGCGCAACAGCAGTGGGAATTTAGTAACCAATTCAACGGTGGCTATTCGTGTACAAGTGCGCCAAGCCACTGCAACTGGGACAGCTGTTTATCAAGAACGACACAGCGTTGTAACTTCCAGTCAAGGTTTAATTAATCTTGTAATTGGTTCAGGAACACCACAAACAGGAACGTTCAATGCAATTAACTGGGCAGTAGGACCGTTTTTTGTAAATCTGGGAGTTGACTTTTCAAACGGTGCCAATTACCAAGATTTTGGAACGCAACAATTGATGAGCGTTCCTTATGCATTGTATGCTAAAAAATCGGGTGTGCAATTGAACCAATGGCGTTATGGTAATACAGTTCCCGTAAATACATTGGGCGTTTTAGGTGATTTTTATTTGGATGTAGTTACTGGAAATGTGTATTACAAAAACAGCACAACTACTTGGGTATTAACTGGAAACATCAAAGGTCCGGTTGGTCCATCTGGAACAACGGGTGCACAGGGCGCTCAAGGAATTCAAGGTTTAAACGGTTCTCAAGGTATACAAGGAGCTACTGGCGCTCAAGGGACTCAGGGAATTCAAGGTGTTGCAGGAACAAATGGTACCAATGGAACGAACGGACAAAATACTTTAGTTAAAACAATAACTGAAGCCGCAGGCGCAAACTGTACTTCTGGCGGTGTGAAAATTGAATACGGTTTGGATGCAAATAGTAACGGAACATTGGATGTAAGCGAAATCAACGCTACTTTAACTAAATATGTTTGTAATGGTGCACAGGGTACTGCGGGTTCTCAAAATGCTTGGAGTTTAACCGGAAATGTTGGAACAAATCCAACTAATAATTTTCTTGGAACAACAGATGCGCAGGATATTGTTGTAAAAACGAATGGTAGTGAGAGATTGAGAGTTTTAAGCAATGGAAATGTAGGAATTGGAACAAATAATCCACTTACAAAATTACATGTTAGAACAACAACACCGAATAATGCCTTGCTGTTAGAAAGCGAGTTCAATCCCTTACTCTTGAGATCTTTGGCAGATGGTTGTTATATTTCACTATTTACTCCTGGATATACGAATAGTACTTCAAGAGCTGGTTGGATAGGTTATTCAACTGTCAATGCAAGCTCAATTGGTATTTGGAATCAAACTCCCAATGGTAGAATTAATTTTGGAACTAATAATGTGCAAAGGATAACAATTGATTCTACTGGTAATTTAGGAATTGGAACAGCTGCACCTATCGGTAAATTCCATGTTGTCAACGATGTTAGTGGCTCAGATAGTTCATTAGTTTTTACTAATTCGGGGAAATTAGGTATTGGTTTGAGTAATCCTTCCCATACTCTACAAGCTCAAAATTCGTTAGGAAGCCTGCTTTTAAGTTCAACAACCGGCGCTACCTTCGTTGAACGGGCTGCTGGTGTTCCCCTTAAGGTGATTATGGGGTCAAATGATAATTCCGTTAATTACGGACAAATTGAGTTAGCTCGTGGCTCGGGAATAGGTGAAAGTGCATTTATTTCATGTGTTGGAGATGGCATGAATGGAGTAGGTTCAGTTGGGATTTCATTTCAGACTCTTGGTTTAAAATTTAAAGTTCAAAGTGATGGAAACGTTGGAATTGGTGTTAACTCTCCGCAAAGGTCTTTGCATGTTAGCGATGTAATGCGCTTGGAACCTCGTGCTACTGCCCCAACAGCTCCAGCCAAGGGAGATATGTATTTTGACAGCACATTAAATAAACTTCGTGTTTATGATGGAACAGCTTGGCAAAATTGCTGGTAAGAATAGATAAAAACAACTTAATAAATAAAATGAAATGAAAAAACAACTACAAAAAATCAGCTTTTTGACCGCGCTCTTTTTGAGTGTGGGCATGAGTGTTTTGGGGCAAGCGTTCCCAAACCAATTTGGGGCTTCTGGATTACCAAATGGTATTTCTCGCAGCTATGTTGCGCAAATCCTAGATTATAACAACGATAATCTCGAAGATTTAATTTATTTCTCAGATCCTGTCACTTCAGGTGTATTGAAAAAAGAATTGTACAAGAACAATGGTGATGGGACATTTACAAATCAACCAAATTTTAATATTGGAAACCTTTTGATATTTTTCGAAAATCAAACCTCTAATGGTTGGATGAAAATTTTAGACTTTAATAGCGATGGATATATTGATATCATTAGCCAAAAAGGCGATTCGCTATTTTTTCTTCAAAATGACCAAGGTACAGGAACTTTTACCAATAAATCTGTATGTTTTGGATTTTCTTCAACCGTTGTGCCAAACAACCAATATGCAAGAACCGAAACATCTTTGGAACCAATATTTTTATCTGATATTGATGGAGATGGAGATGTTGATATTTTGTTTGGAAGAATAGTTGGCAGTACAAGATCCATTTGGATGTTTAAAAATGAACTTTCAACAAATCATTCATTTAGTCAATTGGTTGAAATAATCCCAAATATATCCTCAACAGAAAATACACCTATTATTGCTTTCGATTATGATAACGATCAAGATGATGATATTTTAACTGTATTAGTGTCGGGTTCTGCATACACAAATCATACCCTTAAATTATATCGTAATGATGGTAACTTGAATTTTGTTGATGTTAGTACAAGTGCTAATATTGGTTCGGCAAGTTGGTGGGCATTTGCGAACATTGCGGATTTAAATAACGACGGTAATTTGGATGTAATAATTGGTTCTACAGATGCTAGCCAACCAAATCGATTACTAATAAATAATGGTAATGGTACATTTACAAACAATGCAACAATATTAGAAAGTGGCGCAGGAAATTACTACTATGCTAGATCCTTGGCGATCGATTATGACAATGATATGGATTTAGATGTAAACTGGGAAGGAAGTGGTTTTGGTTTTCCAGGTGCTCCTCTTCAAACCAATAATGGTGGTTTATCATTTACTGAAAACGGTGCTACATATAATTTGAAAACTAATATTAATGCAGGCTCACAAAACGGTTCAGGTAAAATCAGTTGGTTGGATGTAGATAATGATGGATTTTTGGATCATTTTAGATCAAAAGGCAATATTGCTGGTCCTTTTCTTCAAAAAAATAGCTTAGCAAATGGTAATAATTATATAAATATAAAGTTGAAGGCATGTAGTGAAAATATCAATGCTCTAGGTTCAAAAGTAAAAATTGTTTGCGGATCAAATAAAATGTTTCAAACAAATTCAGGTGCAGTAATTCAAGCAACAGGAGGAGATAATTCGTCTATTTTTCATTTTGGAACAAATACAAATACTATAATTGATTCAATAATTGTTTTTTGGCCAGGATCGGGAACAACAGTTTTAACCAATATTGCTACTAATCAACTCTTAACAATTGAACAAGTTGCAGGGTGCAACAATTCATTCAATGTTGATCCAATCGTTAACTTTTCTAATGATACATTATTAGTTTGTGCTTCAAATGCTTTATTAGATGCAACCAACACAGCTGCAGGCACCTATTCATGGAATACTGGAGAAATATCACCAAGTATAAGTGTAGATTCGACAGGATTATATGAGGTTACAGTATTTGACCCAAATGGCTGTTCTGCAAGCGATTCAATTTTTGTCTCTGTTTTAAATGCTGAAATAAGTGCGAATCCCAATATAATCTGCCTTGGAGATACCTCTATTTTAAAAGTCAATCCAATCGGTTCAGTTGATATTTGGTGGTCAGATGGAACGATAAATATCGATTCACTCGTTGTCTTCCCTGTCCAGTCAACCGAATATTCAGTAATCATATCAGATGGAATTGGATTTTGCACCAATACGTTCAACCTTCAGGTTAATAATCCTCAAATCTCTGCTGGGCAAGACCAACAAATATGTGCAGGCACGCAATTCACACTTACGGCAACTGGGGCAGACTCCTACAATTGGGATAATGGAATTACCAATGGGCTGCCTTTTACCTTTACCACCGAAGGCTATTATACCGTTATTGGAACCGATGCCTTGGGTTGTTCCAATACCGCAGCTATCTATTTGGATTTGATTTCACCAACTTCTAGTTCGCTTACACCTATAACTTGCAACACTTATACGGCTCCCGATGGCGCTATTTATAACGTTTCGGGTGCTTATACAGCTGTAATTCCAAATGCGGTGGGTTGTGATAGCACAATTACCATCAATTTAACTGTGCATCTTTCCAACTCGGGAACAGATAACCGCACGATATGTGATTCACTCATTTGGATCGATGGAATTACTTATTACTCAGATAACAATTCAACCACTTTTACAGTGCAAAATTCAAATGGTTGTGATTCAGTTGTTACACTGAACTTAACAGTGAATAAATTAACAAGTCTTGTTGCTGGAGCAGATTTAACAGTCTGCAAAGGAGAAAGTGTAACCTTAATTGCCTCAGGCCCGGAAATCATTAGTTGGAATGGTGGTGTTAGCAATGGAGTTGCATTTGTGCCTTCTGCCAATTCTTACTTCGTTACAGGTACAGATGCTAATGGTTGTCAAGCGACCGATGAAGTAAATCTAATTATAGAAGATTGCTTTAGCATTCCTCCAGCGTTTTCACCAAACGGAGATAATGCAAACGATACTTGGAATGTTACGGGTCTTGGAAATTATAAAGATTCAGAAATTCAAGTGTATGACCGTTGGGGACAAAAGGTTTTTTCAGGCAACTCTAGCTCAGCATATTGGGATGGGAAATTGAATGGAAACGAACTACCAAGTGCTGATTATTACTACATCGTAACACTTGGAAATGGAGAGAATTTTAACGGAGTAGTTACGCTAAAAAGATAAGAAAATGAAAAAAATCTATTTAATCATCGTTGCTGTTGCTGTTAATTTTTCGCTTTCAGCACAACAACTTTCCATGTATAGTCAATATTACTGGAATGACTTTGTTATCAATCCTGCATTTACAGGTTTTCGAAATACACTTCGTATTCAAGCAGGATATCGTAATCAATGGGCAGGATTTCAAGGTGCACCTAAAACTTACAATATTTCTGGCCATACAGCTTTCCGAAAACTCAATATGGGGTTAGGCGGAATGATTTTTTCCGATGACCAAGGTGGAGCCATTCGCCAAAACGGAGGGATGTTGAATTACAGTTATCAATTGAAACTAAGTGCACTTTCGAGTTTGAGTATGGGTATAGCGGGAGTCATCAATCAATATTCATTTACCGGATTCAATAGTACAGAACTTCAACCTGATGGAGTGTTACAAACAAACGTAAAACAAGTGGTGCCCGATGTAAATTTTGGTTTGGCTTACAATTACAACAATAAGTTATTCATTGGATTATCTGCAAATCAGCTTATTCAAACCAAACTAAAAAAATTCAACACAATCAATCTTACTGATAAAAACAGGCTCATTCGTCACTATTATTTGACAGCTTCTTATTTGGCAAAGGTTTCGTCCAAAGTAGAAGCAGAACCATATCTTTTGTTAAGAACAACGGGTATAACACTTCCTCAGGTTGAATTGGGCTCAAAATTTACCTATAATAATTTATTCATCGGAGGATTGAGTTATCGAAACACTGAATCAGCTATTGCTATGTTGGGTATAAATTACAAACAGTTTTTATTTGTATATAGCTATGATGTTTTGATAAGTCAAATAAGAAAATATGCAGGAGGTTCGCACGAGTTGTTACTTTCTTACCAATTTACTCCAAAGGAAAAACAACCAAAGATAAAAGTTGAAAAAGTGAAGGATAAGGATGGTGATGGAATTGCTGACCAAGTTGATTTATGTCCTGAAATTAAAGGAGTGCTTTCTGCAAAAGGTTGTCCAGATCAAGACAATGATAGCATTGCTGACAATCAAGACCAATGTCCAACAATCGCTGGATTGAAAGAATTTAATGGATGTCCAGATGCTGATAAAGATGGAATTGAAGATTCGAAGGATGAATGTCCGAATGACAAAGGTCTTTTAGCATTGAACGGATGTCCTGATTCGGATGGAGATGGGGTTGCCGACAAGGATGATAATTGCCCAAATGTGGCAGGATTGTCTACTTATAAAGGTTGTCCTGATACAGATGGAGACGGAATAATTGATAGCGAAGACAGTTGTCCAACGGTGAAAGGAATTCTTGAAATGAAAGGTTGTCCAGAAACTGATACAGATTTAGATGGAATTGTAGATAAACTTGATGAATGTCCAAATGAGAAAGGTACTCTTGCATTAAATGGCTGTCCTGACAAAGATTCAGATGGAATTGCAGATAAAGATGATGCTTGTCCAACTATTGCAGGGCCAATTGAAAACAAAGGTTGTCCATTGAAGAAAAAACGAAACATTGATGAACTAATGAAGAAGAAATTAGTGTGTGAAACAGGTAAAAACGACATCACAGCAGCTTCTAAATTAGTGCTTCAAGAAATCGCTCAAGTTTTGAAAGAAGAACCAACTTGGACAATAGAATTTGCTGGTCACACGGACAATGTTGGCGATGCGGCTATGAATCTTCAACTATCCAAAAAACGTTCAGAAACCGTTCGAAATTTATTAATTAGTTATGGTATCGAAGCAAGTAGAATCAAAGCAAACTACTTCGGAGAGACGAAACCAATAGCGAATAATAATACACCAGAAGGTAGAACCAAAAACCGCCGAATTGATTTTAAATTTGGGATGGATTAAACCATTAAAATGGTTGCGGAATGTGGGTGTTTTCCCCATAGGTGAGGGTTTAAACCCTCACCTATGGGGTTCAATCGTGGGAATACCACAATCGTTTCAACGATTTAATCGTTACTCTTATAACCATTTTGATAATTATCTAATTCATTTTCAAACTCTTCTAAGTTGGATCTTTTGATTTTGAATTTTTCAGTAATATTCTCCCATTCCACATAATTCCTGAATGCTGTGGACATTAAATTATCATTAATGGTTTTATAATTACACATAAACGTTTGAAATATTTAACAGTTTACCTATATTTGACACTTAAATTCTTTTTTAA
>JBILPB010000030.1:0-26031 GCA_044374175.1 Bacteroidia bacterium
ATTCCTTTCTTGGAACATGATGATGCTAACCGTGCTTTGATGGGATCTAACATGCAACGCCAAGCAGTTCCATTATTGCGCCCAGAGGCACCAATCGTGGGTACTGGTCTTGAGCCATTGGTGGCAAGAGATTCGCGCGTATTGATAAATGCAGAAGGCGAAGGAACAGTTGAATATGTTGATGCAAACGAAATTGTAATTCGTTATAAACGCACTGATGAAGAAAGATTAGTTAGTTTTGATGAAGATGTAAAGCGTTATCAGTTAACAAAATTCCGTAAAACAAATCAAAGTACTTGTATCAACCTAAAGCCTATTGTTGCTAAGGGAGAAAAAGTGTATAAAGGTCAAGTTTTATGCGAAGGTTATGCAACACAAAACGGAGAATTAGCTTTAGGAAGAAACCTTAAAGTAGCGTTCATGCCTTGGAAAGGGTATAACTTTGAGGATGCGATTGTAATTTCTGAAAGAGTAGCACGTGAAGATATATTTACCTCATTGCATATTGATGAATATGTACTTGAAGTGCGCGATACAAAAAGAGGTTTGGAAGAATTAACCAACGATATTCCTAACGTAAGTGAAGAAGCTACTCGTGAACTTGATTCTAACGGACTAATTAGAGTAGGAGCAGAGGTAAAAGAAGGAGATATTTTAATTGGAAAAATTACGCCAAAAGGTGAAACTGATCCATCTCCAGAAGAAAAATTATTACGCGCTATTTTTGGTGATAAAGCAGGCGATGTTAAAGATGCTTCTTTAAAGGCACCTCCATCATTGAAAGGAGTTGTAATTGATAAAAAACTTTTTAGCCGTGTAATCAAGGATAAAAAATCTAAAAGTGACGAAAAGCCTATCATTGCCAAACTAGATGAAGAATACCATCAAGAGGCAGCTTTACTTAAAAACAAATTAGTTGAAAAACTATTTACTTTAGTAAACGGCAAAACTTCGCAAGGCGTTCAAACTAACTTTAAGGAAATGATTATTCCTAAAGGATCTAAGTTTGCTCAAAAACAATTGATTTCAATTGATTATGCAAACATTAATCCTGGAAAGTGGACTACTGACAAGGATTGCAATGAGCAAATCAAAATTTTGATTCATAATTATTCTATTAAAGCTAACGATTTATTAGGTATTTACAAGCGTAAAAAGTTTGCTCTTACTGTAGGCGATGAACTACCTGCTGGTATTGTGCAACTTGCTAAAGTTTATATTGCTAAAAAACGTAAGTTAAAAGTAGGAGATAAAATGGCTGGACGTCATGGAAACAAAGGTATTGTTGCGCGAATTGTACGTGACGAAGACATGCCTTTCTTGGATGATGGAACTCCTGTTGATATTGTGTTAAATCCACTAGGGGTGCCATCTCGTATGAACCTAGGTCAGATTTATGAAACAGTATTGGCTTGGGCTGGTCAAAAATTAAATCAAAAGTTCTTTACCCCAATATTTGATGGTGCATCCATAGATGATATCAATCATTATACTGATAAGGCTGGTATTCCTAGATTTGGACGTACTTTCTTAACAGATGGAGGTACAGGAGAGCCATTTGACCAACCTGCAACTGTAGGAATTATTTATATGTTGAAACTTGGACATATGGTGGATGATAAGATGCATGCACGTTCGATAGGTCCATACTCGTTAATTACACAACAACCATTGGGTGGTAAAGCTCAGTTTGGAGGTCAGCGTTTTGGTGAGATGGAGGTTTGGGCGCTTGAAGCATTTGGTGCTGCCAACATATTGCAAGAAATTCTAACAATAAAATCTGATGATGTTGTAGGAAGAGCAAAAGCGTATGAAGCAATTGTTAAAGGTGAAAACTTACCAACACCGGGCATTCCTGAATCATTCAACGTATTGTTGCATGAATTGAGGGGCTTAGGCTTAAACATTTCACTGGATTAAATAAAATTACCTAGCACGGTTAATACTGTGCTAGGTTTTTTCAAAACATTTTGTCATAAAAAATTAAATCCGAATATAAAAATGGCTTTTTTAAAAAGAGATTCCAAAGTAAAAAGTAACTTCTCTACCATTACCATCAGCTTAGCTTCGCCTGAGAGTATCCGCGAAAGAAGCAGTGGAGAAGTATTAAAGCCTGAGACTATTAATTATAGAACCTACAAGCCAGAAATGGGTGGTTTGTTCTGTGAGCGTATTTTTGGTCCAGTAAAAGATTGGGAATGTGCCTGTGGAAAATATAAGAGAATTCGTTACAAAGGTATTGTTTGCGATCGTTGTGGTGTTGAGGTAACCGAGAAAAAAGTGCGAAGAGAACGTATGGGACACATACAATTAGTTGTTCCCGTAGCGCATATTTGGTACTTCCGCTCATTGCCTAATAAAATTGGTTATTTGTTGGGCTTACCAACAAAGAAATTAGATTCTATTATTTATTACGAAAGATATGTTGTTATTCAACCAGGTATTAAAGCGGCAGATGGCATTGTGGCTCTTGACTTTTTATCTGAAGAGGAATACTTAAATATTATTGATGCATTACCTAAAGACAATCAACATTTGGATGAAAATGATCCAAATAAGTTTATTGCTGGAATGGGTGCTGAAGCACTTTCGGACTTATTAAAAAGAATAGACTTAGATGAATTGTCTTATGAACTTCGTCATAAAGCCAATACAGAAACATCTCAACAACGTAAAACGGAGGCATTAAAGCGTCTTCAGGTAGTTGAGTCTTTCCGTATGAGTCGCCTGAACACTGTTAATCACCCTGAATGGATGATTATGAAAGTTGTTCCAGTTATTCCTCCTGAATTAAGACCATTAGTGCCTTTAGATGGTGGTAGATTTGCTACCTCCGATTTAAATGACTTATACAGACGTGTAATTATTCGTAACAACCGCTTAAAAAGATTGATGGAGATTAAAGCTCCAGAAGTAATTTTAAGAAATGAAAAAAGGATGCTTCAAGAGTCTGTGGATTCATTATTAGATAACTCTAGAAAATCTAATGCTGTTAAAACAGAATCAAACCGTGCTTTAAAATCATTGAGTGACTCATTGAAAGGTAAGCAAGGCCGTTTCCGTCAAAACTTATTAGGAAAACGTGTGGATTACTCGGCTCGTTCGGTAATTGTTGTTGGACCAGAAATGAAATTGCACGAATGTGGTTTACCAAAAGATATGGCTGCAGAGCTTTTCAAACCATTTATCATTCGTAAGTTAATTGAAAGAGGCATCGTTAAAACAGTAAAATCCGCAAAGAAAATTGTTGATCGTAAAGATGCTATCATTTGGGATATCTTAGAAAATATATTGAAAGGACATCCTGTATTATTGAATCGTGCTCCAACTTTACATAGATTAGGTATTCAAGCTTTTCAACCAAAATTAATTGAAGGTAAAGCAATTCAATTGCATCCTCTTGTTTGTACTGCGTTTAACGCGGATTTTGACGGGGATCAAATGGCAGTTCACGTTCCGCTTGGAAATGCTGCAATTCTTGAAGCGCAAATGTTAATGCTAGCCTCACATAATATCTTGAATCCTGCTAATGGTGCACCTATTACAGTTCCGTCTCAGGACATGGTACTTGGTTTGTACTACATGACCAAGGCTCGTAAAAGTGATGATGAGAAAAAGATGATGGGTGAGGGAATTTCTTTCTACTCTCCTGAAGAGGTAATCATTGCTTATAACGAAAAGAAAGTTGACTTACATACCATCATTAAGGTGAAAGTGTGGGTAAAAGAAAATGGTGAATTACTAAATAAATTAACTGAATCTACAGTTGGTCGAGTTTTGTTTAATCAAGTTGTACCACGCGAAGTAGGCTATATTAACGAGTTGTTAACCAAAAAATCATTACGTGATATCATTGGTTTAATTCTTAAAACCTCGGGCGTTGCTAAAACAGCAAAATTCTTGGATGATATGAAAGACCTTGGATTCCGCATGGCATTTAAAGGTGGTTTATCGTTTAACTTAGGAGATGTATTGGTGCCTGCCGATAAAGAGAAAATGATTGCTGATGCTAACACTCAAGTTGAAGAAGTTTTAGGTAACTACAACATGGGTTTCATTACCAATAATGAGCGCTACAATCAGATTATTGACATTTGGACACATACCAACAGTAAATTGACTAAGCGATTAATGGATCAGTTGATTAGCGACCGTCAAGGATTTAACTCAGTTTACATGATGCTTGATTCTGGGGCCCGTGGTTCTAAAGAACAAATTCGTCAGTTGAGTGGTATGAGGGGATTGATGGCTAAGCCGCAAAAATCAGGCTCTTCGGGCGGTGAAATTATCGAGAATCCGATTATCTCTAACTTTAAGGAAGGATTATCGATTCTTGAGTACTTTATTTCTACCCATGGTGCTCGTAAAGGTTTGGCCGATACGGCTTTAAAGACTGCTGATGCGGGTTACTTAACAAGAAGATTGGTTGACGTTTCTCAAGATGTTATTATTAGTGGTGAAGACTGTGGAACCTTAAGAGGTTTGATAGCAACCGCACTAAAAAACAATGAAGAGGTTGTTGAAAGTTTATACGATAGAATATTAGGGCGTACTGCTGTGAGTGATGTATTTCATCCAAATACAGGTGAATTAATCATTACAGGTGGTGAAGAAATTAGAGAAGATCAAGCAAAATTAATTGCTTCATCTCCAATTGAATCCGTTGAAATTCGCTCGGTATTAACTTGCGAAATGAAGATTGGTGTTTGCTCAAAATGTTACGGAAGAAACCTAGCCACAGGAAGAATGGTTCAAAGAGGCGAAGCGGTTGGTGTTATTGCAGCTCAAAGTATTGGTGAACCAGGAACTCAGTTAACTTTACGTACTTTCCACGTGGGTGGTACCGCAGGTAATGTTTCTGCAGAATCGGTAATCAAAGCCAAATACGAAGGTGTTATTGAATTTGAAGAAATGCGTACTATTGAAAGATTAGCTAGCGATGGCGTTCTTTCAACTGTTGTCATAGGTCGTTCGGGAGAGGTAAGAGTGATTGACCCAAATACGAAAATTGTATTGAATACAAACAACATTCCTTATGGCTCAACACTTTACGTAAAAGAAGGGGCTAAAGTTAAGGCTGGTGATATGATTTGTGATTGGGATCCATACAATGCTGTTATCGTTTCAGAAATGGCTGGTAAAATTTCTTTTGATGGTTTAGATGAAGGTGTTACATATCGTGAAGAAAGTGATGAGCAAACAGGCTTTGCTGAAAAAGTAGTTATTGAAACACGTGATAAGACTAAAAATCCAGCGATTCAAATTATAAACAGTAAGAAAGAGGTTATCAAAAATTATAATATTCCTGTTGGTGCTCATATCATCGTTAGCAATGGCGATAAGATTGAAGCTGGTCAAATTCTTGTTAAGATTCCTCGCGCTTCCGGAAAATTAGGTGATATTACAGGTGGTCTACCGCGTGTAACCGAGTTGTTTGAGGCAAGAAATCCAAGTAATCCTGCTGTAGTTACTGAAATTGATGGTATTGTAAGCTTTGGTAAGATAAAGCGTGGTAATCGTGAGGTTGTTGTTGAATCAAGAACAGGTGAAGTGAAACGTTATTTAGTTCCACTTTCTAAACACATCTTAGTTCAAGAAAACGACTTTATTAAAGCAGGTATGCCATTAAGTGATGGTGCAATTACCCCAGATGATATTTTATCGATTAAAGGCCCTACAGCGGTGCAAGAATACTTGGTGAACGAAATACAAGAAGTGTATCGTTTGCAAGGGGTGAAAATTAACGATAAGCATTTTGAAGTAATAGTTCGTCAAATGATGCGTAAGGTAGAAATTGAAGATCCAGGAGATACAAGATTCTTGGAAAAGCAATTGGCCAACAAAGCCGACTTTATGGAAGAAAACGACTTGTTATTTGGTAAAAAAGTTGTGGTTGACGGTGGAGATTCTGAAACGCTAAAATCCGGTATGATTATGAGTGCGCGCAAATTAAGAGATGAGAACAGTATGTTGAAGCGCAAGGATAAAAAACAAGTTGAAGCTCGTGAAGCAATTCCAGCTACTTCAACGCAAAGATTGCAAGGTATAACTCGCGCATCATTGCAAACACAAAGCTTTATTAGTGCTGCCTCCTTCCAGGAAACAACTAAGGTATTAAACGAAGCTGCTGTTGCAGGTAAACGCGATACATTAAGCGGGTTAAAAGAAAATGTAATTGTTGGACATTTAATTCCAGCTGGTACAGGATTGCGTGAGTACGAAAAGATTGTTGTGGGTTCGCAAGAAGAATACGACAATTTAATGGCAAGCAAGCGTGAACGTATTGGTGAAGAGGTAGAAGACTAATTACGTTAGCATAAAATAAAAAGGTGCAGTGTATTTTTATGCTGCACCTTTTTTTATCGCTACATTTGTATAAAATAATCTTAAAATAAACATCCTATATAATGAGTACAGAAAACAAGCAAAACGAGATCAACATTGAGTTATCAGAAGAAGTAGCTGAAGGAACCTATAGCAATTTGGCAATCATTACCCACAGCAATGCCGAATTTATTATTGATTTTATAAGAGTAATGCCACAAATGCCTAAAGCAAAGGTAAAATCACGCGTATTATTAACTCCGCAGCATGCTAAAAGATTATTATTGGCCTTAAAAGATAATGTTGCTAAATATGAAGCGCAATTTGGTGCAATAAAGGATACAGAAGGTCCAAGTATTCCAATGAATTTTGGTGGGCCAACTGCGCAGGCATAGGGAAAGGAAATGATTTAAAGGCACGGGTCTGAAGACCCTGGCCAGATAGTTATTTTGGGCCTATAATAGTTTAGACTCAATCATTGCATTGGCTTTGTATACAGCTGCAATCGTAATAGCATCTGTAATTTGTCCTTCATGTACCATTTTATAAAGTTCCTTAAAAGGCAATTTTTTAATTTGCAACACTTCTGTTTCTTCAGGTTCGGCAGCGTGGTAGCTGAGGTTTTGTGCTACAAATACTATGGCTTCTTCATCGCTGGCAGAGTTGCTTAAATGTATGCGCATGATTTCGGTATATTTTTCGGCTTTAAGGCCAGTTTCTTCGAGTAATTCTCTTGCGGCAGAGTCAACATAGGGTATATTTAAATTTCCACCACCTTCTGGTATTTCCCAGCTGTAGTTATTGGTGGGGTATCGGTATTGTCCTACTATCCATGTATTGTAATTTTCATCTAAAGGGATAACGCCAATGGCCTTGTTTTTAAAGTGAATGGTGCTATAGATTGCAGGCTTGTTGGCAGGATTAAGTACATTATGTTTAGTCACTGCTATCCAAGCGGATTCATATACCATTTCTGAATCTAATGTTTTCCAAGGATTTTCTTCGTTTTGCATAAGCATAAAAAAAGCCGAAGATTTAGGCTTCGGCTTAAGTTTAAAAAAAGGTTATTATTTCATTAAAGTAATTGTACCATGCAGTTCCTCAACCTCATCGGTAAGGTTAGTCATTGTCACGATGTAATAATAAACACCAGCTTGAGAATCACTACCATCCCATCCATCTTTAGGGTCGGACCATTCATACACTTTTTTACCCCAACGATTAAAGATTTGAGCATTAAACGTTTTTACACTTAGTCTATTAAAAGAGAACTTATCGTTTGAACCATCACCGTTAGGTGTAAAAATATTAGGAACCTCGCCATCAACAATTATTGTTAAGGTATCGGAAGTAAAGCAGGCCGGTGTATTATAGGCTGTTAACACAACCTGATATTCGCCTTGTAAATCAAAAACATGAGATGGTGAGGCAATTATAGTTGTATCGCCATCTCCAAAGTTCCATAGGTAATTAACTGCACCAGTGCTGTTGTTTGTAAAATTTACATTTAATGGATAACCACCAGAAACTGGATCTGCTGTAAAAGAAGCTACCACACCAAGTACTTGAGGGACAACTATAGGTAAGGAAGTTGTGCAGCTATTTGCATCTGTTATGGTAAGGCTGTATGTGCCCGCTAATAAATTAAATATTGAATCTGTAGTTGATAAATTATTCCATAGATAGCTGTATGGCTGTGTCCCGCCTGTGACATTGTTTACAAAAGCAGCACCATCTTGCTCTCCACAAGTTTCGGTTGAATAAAACGCATCAAATTGTATGTTAACAGTATCGATAAAAGCAGCACCAGAAGCTGTACCAGGACATGCACCTAAGTCAGATAAGGCAATAATGCTAAAAGGCCCAGGTGTGCTATCTGGATAAACAAATGGTGATGTAATATTATTCACTGTCGTTGTGTCGTTTCCAACAACATAGGTAATGTTAAAAGGACCATTACCGTTTAATACCACATTGACGTCTGCATCAATTCCATTAGGGCAAATTGTACCTGAACCTGTTTGAACTACACCACCACCACTTATAAAAGCAGTTGGAGCTGGAATAATTTGAACAGTATCGGTAGCAGCAACATTAGTGCAAGGTGCAGGAGCTATGCCACTTACGTTGAAAATTACTGAACCATTAGCGATATCGTCAGCGCTAGGTGTGTAAATAGTGGATGCAGTTGTTGTTGAAGAAAAAGTACCTGGAGTACTACCAGGAACAACTGGAGTAGTAGACCATTGATATGAAGTAACTGTGCCGGTTGCTCCAGCAAATAGGTTTATATCAGCACCTGCACAAATAGCATTTTGCAGCACAACATTAAGCACTGCTTGTGTACTAAATGTAGCAAGCAATGAATCAATAGCTGGAGGACAGTTACCTGCAGGGTCGTCAGTGGTTAAATAAATTACTGCACTCCCATTGGTAAGATCGGTAGCACTTGGCGTATAAATTGTACTTAGAGCGCTTGCATTTCCAAATGATCCTGTACCATTGGTAGACCATGTACCACTTGTTCCTAATCCGCTAACATTTCCATTTAAAATAATAGGAGCACCACCACCACCACAAATATTAACATCCACACCAGCACTTGCTATGGCACCTAACTCAACTGTTAATGGCACAATATCGAATATTGTAGGGCAAGTTGCTGTGCCAGTCATTGTTAAAACAAGATTAACAAATCCTAATCCTGCATCATTCAAAGAAGGGTTGTAATATGAAGTATCATTTGCGATGTTTGAAAAAACACCCGTGCCACCCGACCAAACTACATTATTGCTATTTGGGCCAGTTGCAGTACCTTGAATTAGTGCACCTAATCCAGTACAAGTGGATAATGCAGCACCAGCATCTATGCTTTGTTCAGCGATAATTACTATTGAAGTATCAGTAGTTGTCGGGCATCCAAACCCTGTAATTGTATTGGTTATTGTGTAGGTTCCAGCGGCAGAAGAATCTACATTCACTTCTCCTGTATTTGCATTAATAAAAACTAAACCTGCGGGCGAAACTGTAAACAATCCGGCACTGGCATTCGGAACAAAAAGTGGAGCAGGAGCTATACCTCCAGCACAATAAATGGATGTTGGGTAAGAATGACTTGGGTCTGGCGCACTGGTAATTGTAATTTGCACTGTAAGTGTATCATAGCAACCACCATTGGTCCCAATTCTACTAATATCATAGGTTCCCGGGGTGCTTGCTCCAAGATCAATTTCTCCTGTTGTTGTATTTGCAAACACTATACCAGCTGGGCTTGCGCTAAAATCTCCAACAGACCCTGGACCCAATGTGGGCGTTACAATTATCGTATCTAAACAAAAAGTTGCAGAAGGGTAAAGGAAAGATAAATCGGGTGCTGGCGCTGCATTAACCTGAACAGTGTCTGTATAAACAAAGCCACTACACAAATCATCAATGGAAGCAACATAGGAAGTTTGTACTGAAGGGTTTACAGTAACAGAGGTTCCTGTTCCAATCACAGCTCCTCCAACTTCAGACCAAGTAATAGTACCTGAAGCACCTAATGTAACAGGAGAAAAAGGAATATTGCTTATAAAATAATTGTTTGGATCAATTGGGTCTGGTGCAAATCTTGTTCCTTCGTTAGAAACCGCCCACTGAACGCCAGCATTTCTACCTGCATTTACAAAGGCAATGGTTCCACCAATGTTTTGAATACCATGAATTGCTTGTCCTGTATTCCAGGTAGGGCAGATGGGTTTGTCAATAATATGCGTTTCAATAACACTTCCGTTTTCAAACAATTGAATTTGAGAAGAAAAACTTAAAGCAGTACAGCTATACATGGCAACACTGCAATATTCTACAGTAAAAATTCTATTTGGGGCAGTTCCTACTGTGGCATATCTAATTGTTCCACCTTGTGCAGGAAGTAAATCTTGCCAAGGTCCCATGATTGAATTATGCGTTTCAACTTGACCACCAGGTATTGGTGCGGTGATTTGATATGGAGAGTACCCGCCTGCATTAGCTATATCAAAACAAATGTAATTATTTGTTGAAATAGCACATTGGGTATAAACATTTCCAAAATAAGTAAACGAAAACCCTAAATTCACAACTAAGGGTGAAAATGCATCATCAGCCAATGGGTTGCTTTGGTCTGATAAAATGGTAGGACTTTGATTTCCAATATTGGCTGTAAGAGTTACAGAGCCAGGCAAACAAACAGCGGTGTCTTGACCAGCATCAATGATTCCCTGGCCGAATGATAAAGCACTCAGGCCTAGTGTAGTTAATAACAATAATAAAGAGAAAGTTTGTTTCATTTTATGGTATAATCTTTGATTTTGAAGCCCAAATGTATAAAAAAAATTTGAAAAGCAGCACAGACAGAAGAAATAATGAGTAATTTAACTTTGTTAAGAGTTAAAAACGAGCCTCAATTTATTTTTTTGGAGTTGAAACAATGATTATTATACATATTTTTTATTCATTTTTTTGTTTTACTGATTAATCCTTTTAATATTGCGTGTTAATTCGTTTAATAGAAAATAATACAGCGTAAACTTATACAGCTTATGATGAAGAAAATAATAGTATCTTTAGTTATTCTGATTAATTGCTCCTTGTTAAAAGCAGGTGAAATTAATGTAGAAGGAAATTTTATGGGAAAAAACATTTTTGTAACAAACCCATATAAATCAAGCAACAATGTTGGTTTTTGTGTAACAGAGGTTTTTGTAAATGGAAAACTTACCACTGATGAAACGCAGCAAAGTTCATTCGAAATAGATTTGATATCCTTGCAATTAGTGGTTGGCCAAAAAGTGTCGATTAAAATAAAACACACCGATGGTTGCAAGCCTAAAGTAGTTAATCCAGAAGATTTAAAACCAAGAGCTACTTTTGAAGTTATTCCTGGGTCGATGAAAGTGAACAAAGAAGGCATGTTTACTTGGAGCACCAAAGGAGAAACAGGAAAATTGGATTTTATTGTTGAACAAAAAAGGTGGAATAAATGGGTAAATATTGGTAAAGTTGAAGGTAAGGGAACACCAGATCAACACAGTTACTCAATAAAATACGATGCATTTAGTGGTGAAAATATGATTCGTGTTAAACAAATTGATGTTACAGGCTCAAAGGTTTCGGATGCTTTTAAATATCGTTCAATGAGCCCTGTGGTTACTTTTACGCAAGGAAAAGATCAAAATATAAACTTTAGTGCTGATACCAAATGGGAGGTGTATGATTTATTTGGAAACATTGCCAAGCAGGGAAGAGGGAATGAAATAGATGTTAGTGATTTAAAGAAAGGAAATTATCAAATGAATTACGACAATAAATCGGGGGATAAATTCACAAAGAAGTAATAATAATATCAACAATGTAAGCCCTAATCTTTAGGGCTTTTTTTTTAATTTTTTTTAGGCATGAACAAGATTGAACATATAGGAATAGCGGTTAAAAATATAGAGCAAGCCAATGATTTATACAGCAGTTTGTTGGGTGAAGCACCTTATAAAAGTGAGGAAGTGGACAGTGAGAAAGTAATGACCTCTTTTTTTAAAAATGGACCCAATAAAATTGAGTTGCTGGCTGCAACAGATGATAGTAGTGCTATAGCAAAATTTATTGAGAAAAAAGGAGAAGGCATTCATCACATTGCTTTTGCAGTAGACAATATCTATGATGAAATGAATCGTTTAGCCAAAGCTGGATTTCAATTATTATCAACAACACCCAAAAAAGGCGCAGACAATAAGTTGGTTTGTTTTGTGCACCCCAAAACCACAAATGGTGTGTTGGTTGAGTTGTGTCAAGAAATAAAATAGGCTAATATTTCTGGTAATGCCTAAAGTTTTATTGTTACGATTTAGTTCTATTGGCGATATTGTGCTTACCTCACCCATCATTAGGTGTTTAAAAGCACAAGTAAACGATATTGAAATTCATTTTTTAACCAAACAATCTTTTGCGTCAATATTAACTACAAATCCAGATGTGACTAAGGTTTTTACAATTCAAAAAAAAGTAGCGGAAGTATTATCACTACTTAAAAAAGAGAACTACGATTACATTATCGATCTTCATCATAATTTCAGGACCAAACAAGTTATTTGGTCGCTACAAAAGCCTTCAAAAAGTTTTCCTAAATTAAATTTTAAAAAGTGGTTGTTGGTGCAACTAAAAATTAACCAAATGCCGGTTGTTCATATTGTAGATAGGTACTTTAAGGCAGCTGCTCATTTTAGTGTTTTTAATGATTTAAAAGGCCTTGATTTTTTTATTCCAGAAAAGGATGAAGTAAAGCTGCATGAGCTTCCAGAAAATCTTTCAAAAGGCTTTATTGCTTTGGTTATTGGAGCGCAACACTTTACTAAAAGAATGCCGAATGATAAAATAATAGATTTATGCAGTAAACTTCCTTTGCCTGTTGTATTAATTGGAGGCAAAGAAGATGTAACTAATGCCAATTTGATTGAACAAGCGTTAGGAAATAAGGTACATAATGCTTGTGGAAAATATAATTTGTTTCAATCGGCCTCTATCATCAGGCAATCGAGTTTAGTAATTAGTCATGATACCGGCATGATGCATATTGCTGCTGCGTTTAACAAGAAAATAATTTCTGTTTGGGGCAATACAGTTCCTGAATTTGGTATGTATCCCTATATGCCGGCACATATTGAAAATAGTTTTGTAGCCGAGGTAAAAAATTTATCGTGCCGTCCTTGTTCTAAAATTGGAAAAACAAGCTGTCCGAAAGGTCATTTTAAATGCATGAATGATTTAAATACGAATGTTATTTTGGAACAAGCCCTAGCTTTTACTTCATGAATTAATAACTTTGTAATGTTTTTATAAATCATGAATGAAAATTTAGATCCTTCGGCAGAGAAGTTAAACAGCACAGAAAAGGAAATTGAAAAGGTATTGCGCCCTGTGGAGTTTGAGGACTTTATGGGTCAAGAAAACGTGGTAGAGAACTTGCGTATTTTTGTGGAGGCTGCCAAACAAAGGAATGAAGCGCTTGATCATGTGCTTTTGCACGGCCCTCCGGGTTTAGGTAAAACTACACTAGCCAATATTATCGCCTTTGATATGGGCGTAAATATTAAAACAACTTCGGGTCCGGTGTTAGATAAACCGGGTGACTTGGCAGGACTTTTAACCAATTTAGAGCCTAACGATGTTTTATTTATTGATGAAATTCATCGTTTAAGTCCTGTTGTAGAAGAGTATTTGTACAGCGCTATGGAAGACTATCGCATAGATATTATGATTGATACTGGGCCTAATGCGCGCTCTGTGCAAATTAATTTGAACCCTTTTACATTAGTTGGCGCTACTACACGTTCAGGTTTATTGACATCACCCTTAAGGGCAAGATTTGGGATTAACTCAAGATTGCAATACTATGATGCAAAATTGCTGACGCAAATTGTTGTACGCTCTTCGGCCATTTTAAAAGTACCTATCGATGAGGTTGCAGCTTATGAAATAGCACGTAGAAGCCGAGGTACACCTCGTATAGCCAATGCCTTATTAAGAAGAACAAGAGATTTTGCACAGATTAAAGGGAATGGGAGTATTGATGTGGAGATTGCGCAATATGCCTTAAATGCTTTGAATGTAGATAAGAATGGTTTGGATGAAATGGATATTAGAATTTTAAGTACCATTATTGATAAGTTTAAAGGCGGGCCCGTTGGATTAACAACGATATCAACAGCTGTAGGTGAAGAGGCTGAAACGATAGAAGAAGTATATGAACCTTTTTTAATTCAGGAAGGTTATATGAGCAGAACACCTAGAGGCAGAGAAGCCACAGAACTCGCATATAAACATTTAGGAAGGTTGCACACTAAAGATAAAGGCACCTTGTTTGAATAAATTTATTTATGGCATTTTTCCTGCGCTCCATTGCAAAAGTGCCTGAGCTTTTAAAAACTTGGCTTCCATTTCGGCCAGTTTTACGCTGTGATTGAGCAAACTCATTTCGCGGGTGTTAATTAAAAAAATAGAGCTTTCGCCACTGTCAAACTTAGCCAACTCACCATTTCGCATTAACACAGCATTGCTCACAATATTGCTTTGAACGGCAATTTGTTGTGCTAATAAATTAGTTTCATTAAATGCCGCTTTAATGCTGTTTCTTATTTCTAAATTGTTTTGTTTTAAACTGTATTTGGTGTCAGTAATTTTAAGCTTAACACCTTCTAATTTTCCTCTTTCTTGGCGCAAAAATAAAGGGTACGAAAATGAGGCACCAAACTTATAATTGTCGTTGGCAAAGTTATTGGCAGAGGGAACATCAAACCCTTTTTGTAAAAAATTATATTCGAGATTTAATTTAGGCTTTAGCTTATCGGCAACCATTCTTTTTTCGACCGTCAATTGATCTATTTTTAAATCGAGTTTAATTAAATCGGGATGGTTTTTTTGTGCAAATGTAAGCAGTTGAAGAAGACTGTCACTGTTGGGCTTATCAAAAGGAAATACAAAGTTTTCTGGAACAAAAGTGGTGTCCATTTCGAGTGGTGTTCCCTGTGGTGACCACAAATAGTTTGAAACAATTAATAATCCATTTTGGTATTCGAGTGTAGACTGCAAATAAATGTTGTATCTGTTTTGTGCTTCTATATTTGCTTCAACACTATCAATAGAAGGTAAATCGCCTTGAATGACTCTTTCTTTGAGCGCTTTTAATCGCAAGTCAGCCAACTGATAGCCATCAAAAAACAATAGCATTTTTCGATAGCTATATTGCCAGTCTCTGTAATCCTTGTTGGCTTGCAGGATGAGCTTATTAATAATTTTAATTTTTTCGGCAAGAGCCATTTCCTGCATTATTTTGGCTTGCTTAATGGTGGCTCTTCTTTCATCAATAATTAAGCCTTGGCCTAAAGGAAGTGTAATTCCAACTGAGCTTAAGCCTTTGCCAGAGGTGATATCTTCGCTATTGGCAAATTCACCAGTGACATTATTGTAAGCCGCTTTAATATCTGTACCCCACCAAAGTGGAATTTTTAACTCGTTTGTCCAATCAAAATAATAATCTTTTTGGTCTAATCTTTTAGTGCCATATTTCGAGTTTATTGTTGGATCTAAAAAGCCCTTACTTAACCTTAATTGTTGACGAGCCATATCGTTTAATAAGGCGGCTTGCGCAGCTACGGGATGGCTTTGTAAGATTTGGCTGATAAAAGAGTTGTAACTCACCACCCGTTTTTTTTCCAGATTTTCTTGTGCCAAAGTTTTATTGCTTAACATCAAAAAAGCAACGAGCAACAGATTTAAGAAAAATAAAGTTTGATTATTCTTCTTTTTCATCTTTGGTTTTATCTTTTATTTTTTCTTGTTTCTTGGTTTCCAGTTCATCTAAAAAATCAGGAGGAAATGCGTTAAGGTTTCGCCAGAGTTCATAACCTACAGAAACAGTTTTTAGCATCACCCAGCCAAAGGTTCCAGAACCAATTCTAACTTGTTTTGGCCATGGTTCATCATTGGGGTCGGGTACTACCAATACCCTATATTTTCCTTTGGTATCAACATAGTCAATTACAGCAATAACGCCACCAAAAGTACCAAAACTGGCACCTGGCCAGCCGCTGAAAACCAATGCTGGCCAACCATCAAACTGAATTCTAACTTTTCTACCTTTTTCGAGCAAGGGCACATCAGCAGGGCGCACATAAATAGACACTGCGAGCCTGGGGTTTTCGGGCATAATACTCACTATTTCTTCTCCATCTTTAATGGTTTCACCTATACCCGATTTTAAAGTTTTAATCACATATCCACTTTGAGGAGCAACGATGGTATAATACGAGCTGCGGATTTGCATACTTGCATATTCATTGTTCATTTTAGAGATGGCACCTTCTGTATCGTAGTAATATCCTAATGTTGAGCTTAAGTCTGATTCGGCTTTAGAGATTTTATCTAAATATTCTGCCTCAATAGAATTGAGCTCGATTTGGGTGTTTTTTAAATCATTTTTTGCATTAAGAAATTTGTTTTCACTGCTTAATAGTTTGGCAGAGGTTTCTTGCACCTTTAGTCTTCTTGACTCAATATCAGTAAGAGAAATTAAACCTTTCTTATATAACGCTTCTTGGCGCTCTACACGCTGTTTTGCAATATCATAATCTGTTTTTGCTGCAATAAAATCAATGCTATCGCTTTGCAGTTTTAAGATGCTTTGTTTTACTTTATTTTTTGCTTTGCCTAAACTAAACTTCAAACCATCTTCTAAGGCACTAATTTGATTTCTTAATGCTGCTGCTTTGTCTTTTGTGCTCTGTAATGCGCCTTCTTTTGATTTTATTTGTTCATCAATTCGTACTAAAAGTTCAGGGTCAAAAAACTTATCTTTTACTTCAGAAATAACTGCAATCGTATCACCTTTTTTTACAAATTGACCTTCTCTAATAAGCCATTTTTCGATTCTTCCTGCGATGATACTATGCACTGTTTGTGGCCTGTCTTGCGGGTTTAGTGTCGTAAGCTCTCCTTTACCATCAATATTTTGTGTCCAAGGAAGCAATAATGAAAGTATCAGTACAAAAAATATAGCACTGCACCATTTTGCAGCTTGTTTTGCTAGCGAGGGTTTATACACTAATTTAAAAGAAGCAAATGCATCTTTGTCTTTTATTTCTTCTTGCGATGGATTAAAATTTTCGTGTGCCATACTTGCTGTTTATATAGTGTTTGACAATGATAAGAACTGTTCGGTTTTGTAAACACTCATACTTCTGTTGTGCAAATACCCCACATGGCTGCATAGCTTTATAGTTTCAATATCGTTTGAAATAAATATTATGGTTGAGTTTTTAAATTCATTCCTAATGCTTTCATAGATAGATTTTTTTTCCATTTTGTCTATACTGATTCCCATGTCGTCCAATATTAAAAGTTGTGGAGATTTTGCGATAGCCCTAGCAAGTATTATTCTTTGTGAAATGCTATTACTAATCTCATTACTATTGGATGTAATTTGAGTTTTTAGGCCATGTTCTAAGTTTTGAGAAAACGCTTTTAAGCCAACAATATCAATGCTTTTAATTATTTGACTTGTACCAATATCTGCGGCTCCTAGGGTTATGTTTTCAAACAAAGTGCCATCAAAAATTTCTTCATGTTGTGTGTTTTCGCCAATTATTTTATGCAGATAATTCTTGTCTATATCTTTTAATGAAAAATCACCAATGCTTATTGTTCCTTTGTAATTAATAAAAAGGCCATTAATGATGTTAATGAGTGTGCTTTTTCCACTGCCATTTTTTCCACAGATGCAAAACAATTCACCAGGCGCAATGGTAAAATTGATATCGTTTAGAATAGGATTTTTTTCATCATTAAAATTGTAACTTAACTGTTCTACTTTAAGATTAAGGCCTTTCTTTTCTTGAACATCTGGTACAAGTCCTTTTGAAATTGTTTGAATAGGCAAATCATTTATTTGACCAAGTTTTTCGAGCGATGTTAGTACATCATAAACACTGTCTAAATTAATCACCACTTTTTCAACCGCATTCATAATTAAAATAATAACGATTTCCGATGCCACTAACTGTCCGATGTTTATTTCTTTATTTACCACAAGATAACAGCCAATAATAAGCAATACAGCAGTGATTAATGTTTTAAAAATTACAAAACTGATGTATTGGGTAACTAAAATTTTAAAATGTTTTGAGCGCGCAAAAAGATAGTTTCCTGTATAATAATCAGTTTTTTTCTGCGGAATTTGTGAGTAACTGGCCAACTTAAATGTCCCTAATGAACGCGCAATTTCTTCGAACCAGTGGGCTAAATTATATTTGTACTTCGACTCTTTTAAACTGGTGCTAAGGCCTAAAGGTCCGGTAACTAATAGCGTAGTTACTAAAACCACAATTAAAAGCACACCAAAAAATATAAAATAGGGATGGTAAAAAGAAAGCAAAATTAAACCCAAAATAATTTGCAATGTGGCTGCCGAAAAGTCGAGTAAAATTTTTGCGAAACCTTTTTGCAAGGTAACAACATCAAAAAATCGATTGATTAATTCGGGTGCATCTTTTCCACGATGTGATTCTATATTTAGCTTTGGTATTCTGTAGGCAAAATCAAAGGCTGTGCGGGCAAATAATCTTTGTTGAATATGCTCAACGATGCTAATTTGGGCAATTTGGAGAAATCCTGTAATTAATATTCCAAGGATAATAAAGGTAATAAGCACTACCAAGGAAGTAGTTACTTGTCCGCTTGAAACAAAACCAATAATGCTTTGAATACCCAAGGGAAGAGACAAGCTGATTAAGCCTGCTATTGAGGCATAAAGATACACGTAACCAATTTCTCTTTTTTCGTGTTTTATGAGTTTTAAAAAACGTGATAATACTTTGTATCTTGAATTTGGATTAGAGGTTATGTTCTGTAAGGGGTAGCTTGTTATGATAAGATACTTACCACTTTCCACTGTGTTGACAGGAGCAGGAGTTATGGATTGCTTTTCAATATCAGCCTGTTGGCTGTTTGTAGTAAGCAACCTTACCCTTTCAATACCTTTTCCTATTTCAAAAAAGCACGGAAATATATCTTTACCACTGGCACATAAACTTAAAAAAGGGAAATCACTATTTGTTTGTAAGGCCGTCAGTTCTTCAAGCGTTACCTCCTTTATAAAATAATTTAACTGGTGATGATTAGAACTTCCATTTAGCAATAACAAAAGCTTATCGTAATTATTTAAATCATCGGGTGAGTAATCTACCGAATCAAATAGCAATTGCTCCATATCGCCTAAATGAAAAGCTTTACGGAAGAGTTGATGAATTTGATTGATAGGCCCCATGAATTATATTATAATTGTTAAATCTAAATTTTTTTAAAAACGCAAAAATAAGTGTAAACTAAAGTTTATAAGTGCTGTTATCAATAATAATTGTTAAACCAAAGTTTAAATGTAACAAACAAAAATAGCTGTTGAAGGTTCTAAGCAACTAGTTATATTCAATCAAATGTTCATTAGTCTTCAAAGCCAAAGTTGATAGTGTTTTGCAACTATTTGGTTAAAAAACTGTTTCTTTGATAACAAATTTAAACTGACGAAATATACCATATGCAATTACCCCAAATTAATACGCTTGCAGCGTTGAAAGAAAGTGGCTACAAATACAAAAGCATTAAAGATGAATTACGCCAAAACTTAATTCAAAAATTAAAAAATAAAGAAACCGTTTTTGAGGGTATTTATGGGTATGAAGATACTGTAATTCCAGATTTAGAGCGCGCTATATTATCTAAACATAATATTAATTTATTAGGCTTAAGAGGGCAGGCAAAAACAAGAATTGCCAGGTTGATGATTAATTTATTAGATGAGTATGTTCCAGTTGTGGCAGGAGCAGAGCTTAATGATGATCCTTTACATCCTATATCACGATTTGCACTTGATTTAATTACTACACATGGAGATGAAACTCCAATAACTTGGTTGCACAGAAATGATAGATATGCCGAAAAGTTAGCTACACCAGATGTTTCAGTAGCTGATTTAATTGGTGATGTAGATCCTATTAAAGCAGCAAATTTAAAGCTGAGTTATGCTGATGATAGAGTTATACATTTTGGCATCATACCAAGAAGTAACCGTTGTATCTTTGTAATTAATGAGTTGCCCGATTTGCAGGCACGCATACAAGTAGCATTGTTTAACATTTTACAAGAAGGCGATGTACAAATCAGAGGTTTTAAATTGCGTTTGCCTTTAGATATTCAGTTTGTGTTTACTGCTAATCCCGAGGATTATACCAATCGTGGTTCTATAGTAACTCCATTAAAAGATAGAATAGGCAGTCAGATTTTAACACACTATCCTAAAGATGTAAAAATGGCCGCGGTAATTACTAAGCAGGAGGCAAAACGTAATCAAACAGAGGCCCATGTGGAGGTGCCAGAGTTAGCTGCAGAGCTTTTAGAACAGGTTGGTTTCGAAGCCAGAGCAAGCGAATATATTGATTCAAAAAGTGGGGTTTCGGCCCGGTTAAGTATTTCGGCTTATGAAAATTTATTAAGTGCTGCTGAACGTAGATGTATACTCAATGGCGATGAAAAAACTACAGTAAGAGTAACTGATTTCAATGGCATTATTCCAGCCATTACAGGTAAGGTAGAATTGGTTTACGAAGGAGAACAAGAAGGTTCGTGGATTGTAGCCAATCATTTAATAGCAAAGGCACTAAGAACAACCTTTCCAAAGTATTTTCCATCGCCTGAAAAAACCAAAAAGAAGGAGGCCGTTGATCAAGTTTATGCTTCTGTTTTAGAGTGGTTTTCGGAAGGTAATTCAATAGATTTATTTTTTGATATGAGCAATAGCGCCTATCAAAAGGCACTGGATGAGGTAAAGGGATTGAAGAAAGTGGTGAAAGATTTGTATCCAAACCTCAAAGCAAACGAACAATATTTTTACATGGAATTAACGCTTCATGCCTTATCTGAGTATTCTAAGCTTAGTAAGGGCATGTTGTTGCGCGGTAATCGTTTTGGTGATATGTTTAATGCAGTATTTGGAGGGAGTAATTCATAAAACATTATTGTATTTTTGTAAGCACAAATTATTTAAAAAAGCACTATGCGTGTTGTATTACAAAGGGTTGCTGAGGCAAACGTAAAAGTAAATAAGGAAATTGTTGGAGAAATAGACAAAGGCATCATGATATTATTGGGTATTGAAGAGGCCGATACAGAGGATGATATGCAATGGCTCATCAATAAAATTATTAATTTAAGAATATTTGACGATGCTGATGGTGTCATGAATTTATCGATCAACGAAATACAAGGACAGTTTTTATTGGTGAGTCAGTTTACTTTGCATGCAAGCACCAAAAAAGGCAATAGACCATCCTACATTAAAGCAGCCAAGCCTGATTTAGCACAACAACAATACCATAGATTCTATCAATTGTTGCTTACACAATTTAGTGGAAAAGTAGCCTGTGGCGTATTCGGTGCCGATATGAAAGTGGCTTTGATAAATGATGGTCCAGTAACTATCATAATGGATTCGAAGAATAAGGAGTAAGTGAACAGTTGCTAAAAGGTATATGGGTAAAAAGCAATAAATGCCCTATAAGCAAAGGAATCAATAATGAAACTTGCAGGAAATGATAATGATATTATTAATGGTAACTTGGTAAACCAATCGATGTTCTTTTGTAATGTGTCTGCTCCAGAGACCTTTCAGGTTATATTTGAGGGCTTCTGGTTTCCTAATTCCTGAAAAAGGTGTATCTCTGCATTCTGCAATAAGTTTTACAATTTTTGTAAATGTTTTAATATCAGTTTTCTCCCATTCATAAAATTGTTCAAGTGCAATTTCCTCAAACGCTACCGTCCTCATTTTGGCAAATACTTATCAATATCTACCTTAGTAATTTTTCCTTGCTTGACATTTTTTATTGCTGCCTCTAAGTGTCTACGATTAGCCTCGGTTGAAAGTAAATGAGCGGTTTCGTCCATTTCCTCTTCTATGGTGTTTGATATGTTCTTTTTTTAAATAGAGCTCTTACTGTTTTCAAAAACTTTTCGTCTAATTCTTCTGCTTTTAAATGAAAGGATGTAATCATTTTAAAATTAATTTAGTATTTACAAAGATACACGAAAAAATTATTAGTCAGTAGATTTCTAATGCTGAATTTGGGTTATATTTGTAAAAATAATTTTGAACCAAATTCAAAGGATTTGACAAAACAAGAACATATTACATATTGGTTAGAACAGGCTGAGGATTCTTGGCAATCGGCATTGGTATTGATGGAAGGTAAAAAATATGCCATGGCAGCATTTTGTTTTCATTTGAGTATAGAAAAATTACTTAAGGGTATTTGGGTAAAAAACAATGATGATAATTATCCTCCTAAAATTCATAATCTTATTTACTTACACGATGCAGCAAAGTTGGATTTAGAAGAAGTTTACACAGATATGTTCAAACCTATAAACACCTGGAATATGGAGGGGCGTTATCCTGAATATCTGAATAAGTTGCATTACGCTATAACGAAGGAGTATTTGACTGAAAAACTTTCAAGTTTAGAAACATTAAAACAATGCTTACAAAAAATATTGCAATAGAAAAGGCAAATCAATTTATTCGTGTTTTGCAACGAAATGGCTTTGCACCAGAAAAAGCCATTTTATTTGGCTCTACGGTAAATAATAATATCCATGAATTTTCGGATATTGATTTAGCAATTTGGGATAAAAAATTTGTAGGGATGCCGCATATTGATATCGAGAAGACATACAAATTACTCCGCGCTTTCAAACAAATAGAACTTCACCCATACAATAGTGCTGATACCGAAGAAACCAACCCTTTTATTGAAGTAATAAAAAAAACAGGGATTGAAATTAAGATTGATAAAATTTAGTTGAAAGTTCAATAGCCTTTATATCTTCTAAATAGCCAAAGTTCTTGGAGTATTCAATTCGGTAATTGGTTGGTGTCCCCGCCAATCCAACCTTTGTCTTCAAGTGCATGATGATTCTTTTAAAAAGAGGTTGGCGAGGACGCCAAACCTTGGGCATCGTTTTTTTGATTTCATTATCAAGCTGTAATTCGGTAATTGGTTGGTGTCCCCGCCAATCCAACCTTTGTCTTTAAGTGTATGATGATTCTTTTCCTCGACAACCAAATTATATCTTCAAGTTCGGAAAAATTATACTAAAATTAAGCAATACAAAGCACCAAAGTACTGAACAAATGCATATGGTGAAGCAAGCATTTTGAATGCTTAGTTGGAGTTAAACATAAACTTGATTGTAAAATTCTTATGAAAATAATTAAATTTGTGAAGATAATTTTGATTTTAATTAAAGGCTTTGACAAAACAAGAACATATTACTTATTGGATAGAACAGGCTGAAAGTGCGTGGATTGGAGCAGAAGGCATGATAGAAAAAAAGCAATATCTATTAGCTTTGTTTTGTTGGCACCTCGCCTTGGAAAAAATGTTTAAAGCGGCATGGGTAAAAAACAATGAAAGCAACTACCCACCGCGCATCCATAGTTTAGTTTACTTGCACAATGAAGCAAAAATAAATTTACCCATAGAGCTTCAAGATGAATTTAAAATGATTGACGCTTGGAATATTGAAGGTAGATACCCTGACTATCAAACCAAACTATATAAGTCAATTAAATTAGAATATGTTATTAAGGTTACGCCCACCATTTTAAAAATAAAAGAATGCTTACAAGAGAAATTGCAATAAAAAAAGCAAAAAGCTTTATTGCAGAATTGGTGAATTTAGGATATAATCCTCAACAAGCGTATATATTTGGCTCTACTGCCAATGGAACAATGCACCAGTATTCTGATATTGACCTTGCCATATGGGACAACAAATTTACCGGAATTATGCATGAAGATGTAGAGGCATTAAAAATACTTTTCAGGAATTATAAAGAAATAGAACTACACTCTTTTAAAAACAAAGATACAGAAGAAACCAACCCTTTTATTGAAATAATAAAAAAAACAGGGATTGAAATTAAGATTGATAAAATGTAGTTGAAAGTTCATTAGCCTTTATATCTCCTTCCTCATCCTGGCCACCGGAATATTCAATTGCTCTCTATACTTTGCTACTGTTCTTCTAGCAATATTGTATCCCTTTTTCTTTTAATATTTTGTCTATTCGTTAATTGGTTGGCGTCCTCGCCAATCCAACCTTTGTCTTCAAGTGTATGATGATTCTTTTCCTCGACAACCAAATTAAATCTTCAAGTTCGGTAAAAAGGTTGGCGAGGACGCCAAACCTTGGACATAGTTTTCGGTAATCTAAATCCTCAAGTTTCTGTAAAGGATTCTTGTCCTCGCCAATCCAACCGTTCCAACACAAACCTCAAGTTTCGGTAAAAAGGTTGGCGAGGACGCCAAACTTTGGGCATCGTTTTTTTGATTTCATTATCTCACTGTGATTCGGTAATTGGTTGGCGTCCTCGCCAATCCAGCATTTGTCTTCAAGTTGATGATGATTTGTTTCAAAAAATAATTAAGTGAAATATGGCTATTTCATTTTTAGCTGAGCATAATTGGGATGTTCTGGGTTAACGATTAACTCTTGCCTTAAAGGATGAATCAAAACATCCATTTCCTCCATTGGAATTGCTCCTAACAATGGTTCACTATCGCCTGGTAAAACAAGGGCATTGCATACTGTATCTCTATTTTTGAACCTTACTTCAATAGGCCCTACAACATCGTATTCTACCACTGAACTATCTGCCATTTGTGCCTTACGTTTTCCTTTTGAACTTAAATTAAGTTGCTGACATATTGTTTCATTAATGGCCATCATATAGGCACCACTATCAACAAGCATATTAACCCTAATACTTTTTATTTCTTCTGAGCCAATAATATGGCGTTTTGCCATTTCTTTTTCTGCTGCATTGATGAGTTCAATATCTGCATATACCATTCCCATAGTTAATTGTTTTTAGCACGTTAATTTATTGATATTATTTGTTCAAAATAAATAAATTTTACTTGTTCAAAGATAATCAATAAATAGATAAAACGGCATAGTTATAAAGCTTTTTCTATATCTCCTTCCTCATCCTGGCCACTGGTATATTCAATTGCTCCCTATATTTAGCTACGGTTCTTCTTGCAATGTTATAGCCTTTTTCTTTTAAGATTTTAGCTAGTTTTTCATCGGTTAATGGCTTGCCTTTTTTTTCAGCAGCAATGCAATCTTCTAATATCTTTTTTACCTCTCGGGTAGATACCTCTTCGCCTTGATCGTTAGATAATGATTCGCTAAAGAATGATTTTAAGAGTAATGTCCCAAAGTTTGTTTGAATGTATTTACTGTTTGCAACCCGCGAAACTGTTGAAATATCCAAACCTACCTTATCGGCAATGTCTTTCAAAATCATAGGTTTCATTTTGGTTTCATCACCTTCCTGAAAATACTCGTATTGGTAATCTATAATGGCTTGCATAGTGGTTACTAAAGTATGCTGACGCTGATTAATAGCATCAATAAACCATTTTGCACCCTCTATTTTTTGTTTTACAAATTGAACCGCCTCCTTCTTATCTTTTGAGGCGAGCTTCGATTTACTATACTCTGCAAGCATTTCCATATAGCTTTTGCTCACACGCAATTCGGGCATGTTTTTAGAGTTGATACTCAATTCTAATTCGCCATCACTGTTGTGTAAAATAAAATCTGGAATAATATGTTGAATACTTCGTTGTCCCTCATTCATGGAGTTTCCTGGACGCGGGTTTAACTTTAAAATTTCATGAATGGCATCTTTCAACAATTGATCATCGCCTTCTTCAACATCTTCTAAATCGAGTTTTTTCGCAATTTTTTCGAAATGTTTTTTGCTAAACTCTTCCATATTTTGCTCCACAATCATCATCGCAATTTTCACCACAGGATCATGTGTTTCTTTGTATTTGCGTTTTAATTGTAAATCTAAACACTCTTGTAAATTGCGCGCTCCAATGCCCGGAGGATCAAACTCCTGAATCAATTTAAGCAATTCTTCTAATTCTTTTTCTGTTGTATTGATATTTTGTGTAAAGGCTAAATCATCAACCAATGCAGCTAATTCTCTGCGCATATAGCCATCATCATCAATATTACCTATTAAAAATTCAGCAATCTGATAATGCTCATCATCTAAAACCAATAAACCTA
>JBILPB010000031.1:0-25987 GCA_044374175.1 Bacteroidia bacterium
AGGCTAAAGAAGAGTTGAGTCAAAAACTCGAAAAATTGATACAAACATCCTATACAATTATTGATCAAAAAGCAGGAATAAGACCTAGCACAAAAGACAGAAGACCTATTTTAGGAAAACACCCAAAACTGCCGCAATTAGCTTTGCTTAACGGCATGGGCACAAAGGCTGTTTTATTAGCACCTTACTTTGCAAAACAACTTTTTGAACATCTTTTCAAAGGGAAAGATATTCATCCAGAGGTTAATATTGATAGACTATAACAATTCTTTTTTACATTTGAATACTATAAACCAGCTAAGTTGAAAAAGATAAGTGCTTTTTTATGGATATGTTTATTCAATTGTGCTATTTCTTTAGCCGGAAATATTACAGTTGACAATGCACTTACATTTAAGCAAGTAAGTATTGATAAAGGGCTTTCGCAAAGTTCTGTGTTTACCATTATTCAAGACCGCTTTGGTTTTGTGTGGCTTGGCACCAGCGATGGGCTAAACATGTACGATGGATATGAATTTATAATTTTTAAACACGAGCCACTCAACAGAAATAGCATTTCATCTAATTATATTACCTGTTTATTAGAAGATAGAGATGGTAATATTTGGATAGGAACAAAAGATGGTGGATTAAATTTATTTAACCGTCAAACACGCCAGTTTACAAGATATTTAAAAGATAAAGACAATTTTAAAGGCCCTAATAGCGCCTATATAACATGTATTTATGAAGCTAATAATGGTAACATTTGGGTAGGAACCAAAGATGCTGGCATCAATGAATTTGATGTCGAAAAAAAAGCATTCAGATCGTTTAAAAATAAATTTAAAGATATCAACTCCTTAGGTTCCAATAATATCAATTGTATTGTTCAGGATAAAAAACAAAACTTATGGATTGCTACTGAAGGCGGTGGTTTAAACAAGTTTGATATATCGGCTGAATCATTTAAAAAAGCACTAAAAAATGAAGAGGAAGAATCAAGCTTTGGGACCGATTATATCAAAAGCTTAATTCCTTTAAAGGACAATTCACAATCAATGCTCATTGTTACGCGCAATGCAGAAATCTACAATGTGAATACCGAAAGTTTTCAATCAAACATATTATTTGCAGAAGCAACAGCTAAAATAAAAAAACTGGACGCTGAAATATCTACTGCTATCATCGATAACAACAATAATTTGTGGCTTGCTTCTATGAATCAGGGTATATTTATTATCGATTTAAAAACAGGTCAACTAGGCCATCAATCTCATAGCCCTAAAGTAAATAATACTTTAAGTACCAATTTTGTTAGAACAATTTATCCGGGAGCTAATGGGATTATCTACATTGGTGCCGATGGCGGTGGTTTGCAAATATTTAATGAGCACTCTGTAAAGTTTAAAAACTATCAAAGTAATCCTTTCGAAACTACGTCACTCAACGACAATGATATTTGGGCAGTGAATGAATACAATGGAAATTTATTATTGGGAACATCTTCTGGTGGACTCAATGTATTAAACCCTTTCACAGGAAATGCATACGCTTTTACACATGCTCAAAATAATATAAACTCGCTCTCCAATAATTATGTTTGTAGTGTGGTGCCCGATAATAACGGCAATTTTTGGTTAGCTACAAGAGGCGGAGGCATTAGTATTTTTAATCCTAAATCAAATACATTTTCTTCCTTAAAACACGATGCCGAAAATTCAAACTCTTTAAGTGGTGATAATATTTATACCTCGTTTTTAGATAGTGATAATACCTTTTGGATCGGAACTATTAGTAAAGGACTTAATTTATACAATGTAGAAACCAAACAATTTAAGCGGTTCAAACATCAGCCCAATAATGACAAAAGTATTGGAAGCAATGGCGTGGTGAATATTTTTGAAGATTCTAAAAAAAACATTTGGCTAGCATTAGAACAAAATGGGGTTGACTGTTATGATAGAAAAAAAGATGAATTCATACACTTTACGCACGATAAAAACAATCCTAATTCATTAAACAATAACGATGCTATTTGCGTTTTTGAAGATTCTTACCATACCGTTTGGATTGGTACAAGTTCGGGTTTAAATGCCTATGTACCGTCTGCTAAAAAATTCTTTTCTATTGATGAAGCAAAAGGACTGCCTAATGGCGTAATTTATGGTATGCTCGAAGATGGTAAAAAACACCTCTGGTTTAGTACCAATAAAGGAATCTGTCAGTTTAAAATTCCTACCCCAGATATGTTGAGCAACAATCAGGAAATTGCACTCACCAATATCCAAAATTCTTTACGTAGTTATGACGAAAGTGAAGGTTTATGCACCAATGAGTTTAATAGCAATTCATACTTTAAAGATAAGAATGGCCGTTTTTATTTCGGGGGCATTGGAGGATTGGTTTCCTTTCATCCCGATAGTTTAGATGATAACATTTTTAACCCGCCATTATATCTTACCTCTTTTAAAGTGTTTGATAATGAATATGAATTGGATACTGCTATTGCCTTTAAGCGCGTAATAACACTTAATTATAATCAAAATTATTTTTCTTTCGATTTCATTGCACTTAATTTTTTAAACCCGCAAAAAATTAAATACAGTTACAAGTTAGAAGGATTTGATAGAGACTGGATTTACTCTCCTAATCGAAAATTTGCAAGCTACACCAACCTTGAACCTGGGGTGTATAACTTTATGGTAAAAGTGAGCAATAATAATGGCGTTTGGACAGATGATTATGTGTCAGTAAAAATTATTATTAAGCCTCCAATATGGAACCAAACTTGGTTTTACATTGTTGCTGTTTTATTGGTTTTCTTCATCATTCGCTTATTTGTTTTTTTAAGAGAAAGAAAATTAACAACGGATAAAGAATTATTAGAAAAACAAGTTTTTGAGCGTACACACGAATTGATAGCGGCCAAGGAACAAGCAGAAAAATCGGCCAAAGCCAAAGAAAATTTCTTAAGCACCATGAGTCATGAAATACGCACACCAATGAATGCCATTATTGGGATGACACATTTGCTAATTGACGAAAATTTAAATACCGAGCAAGACCAAAATTTAAAAACGCTAAAGTTTAGTGCCGACAATCTTCTTGTAATTATTAATGATATTCTCGACTTCAGTAAAATTGATGCAGGAAAGGTTGAATTTGAAGATGTTGATTTTAGTTTGAAAGAATTATTGCACGGTATTGAACATTCTCTTGCCTTGCAGGCAGCCGAAAAAAATTTAAACTTTGAATTTAAATTAGATGAAAAAATTCCAGATATCGTAATTGGTGATCCGGTTAGAATAAATCAAATATTAACCAATTTAATTACCAATGCTATTAAATTTACCAAAATAGGCGGCATCTATACTTCTGTTACTTTTAAAGAACAAAAAGATGATACGGTTATTTTAACTTTCGATGTAAAAGACACAGGCATTGGTATCCGTAAAGAAAAGCAAGGCGTTATTTTCGAAAGTTTTGAGCAGGCAAGTAACGATACTACCAGAAAATATGGCGGAACAGGTCTTGGACTTACCATCACCAAACGCTTGTTAGAACTAAGAAATAGTCAAATACATTTAGAAAGCGAACCTGGTGTTGGCTCGCATTTTTATTTCGATTTTGAATTCGGTATCAGTAAATCTACTAAATCTCGAAAGATAGCCGAGAGCGCGCAAAACAAGGAAGAGAGCTTTAAAAATTTAAAAATTTTATTAGTAGAAGACAATGCCATTAATCAATTAATAGCTTCCAAATTTTTATACAAATGGGGAGCCGAAATCAACTTTGCCGAAAATGGTTTGATTGGCGTTGATAAAGTAAAAAATAAAAAGTTTGATATTGTATTGATGGACCTGCAAATGCCCGAAATGGATGGTTTTGAAGCCACGCGTGCCATCAGAAGCTTAGAGGGCGATTACTATAAAAACCTACCCATATTAGCCTTAACAGCAGCTGCCATGCAAGAAGTAAGGCAACAAGTAGAAGCTGCGGGAATGAATGATTATATCGCCAAGCCATTCAATCCTAACGATTTGTATAACAAAATTGCTAAGTACTGTAATATTACAAATTAGTTATACCGATGTGAAATAAGTAATGGTCCAAATTTGTTTCACTTCATTTGTCCCAAACTTTTTTCCGATCGGCATTTACCAATGTAAGATTTTAAATTATTGGCATAATTTATAAATCACATTGGTATTAATAGCAATCAAAAGTTTTGGTATAAAGTCATGGTGGTCAAAGCTCCCGCAGGCGTCCGAGAGCTATCGGACCTCGCCTGTGGTTAAGCGTAATCTATTAAACACTAAATTAACCTAACTAGCCTTCATTCAACGACTAGTATTAAACCATTTTATTGTTGTTTGGTTTTGGGATGTTTCCTAGTATCCCAAAATGTAATAATCACAACACTATTCTTATGGATTTTATAAATCATCAAATTGTGTTTGGTAATTAACGCTTCATGGATTTGATGCTTCTTAGAAATGCAACGAAATAACTTTGGTTGTAATTTTATTAAATCAATAGTTGAATTTAGGGAATAAAATAATTTAAAAATTTCCTTTTCAGTCCATTCTTTTTCTAAGTAGTCAACAACTTGGGCTAATGTTTTTTCTGCTTGTGGAGTCCAAACTATTTGTTTAACCATTTCTTGTATTTTTTCATCACAGTTTCGTGAGGCACTCCAACAAGAGCATCTGCTTGTTTCAATCCTGTTTCAATAGAAAACTTAATCTCTTCAGGCAAATCATTCCAATATTGGGTTTCATCATCCTCCGCAAATGTTTTTACAACTGTTAAAACTGCCTTTTTCTTTTTATTTGAAAGTTGTGATAAATATCCCAATATTTGATGATCAAGTTTTTGCGTTTCAGTCATGCTTGCTGTTTTGTTGCAAATTTACGCTTCTTTTTTCAAAAAAAAAGCAAGAAAAATTACTTTTATAATGATGTTTGCAATCACTAACCCCTTTGGTTGGTTGCCGAAGCCTCTGTATCATAACCATAATTAGCATTTACTAACGCAATGGCTAAAAATCCCCTTTGGGTTGGTGTTCCGTCACCAACCAATGTTCAGGTTACTATTTTGTGTGAGGTTGGTGTTCTTGCCAACCTTGTTCTTCCAAAGCTATTACCCCCTTGGTCGGTGTTCCGCCACCGACCATAACTTAATCACTTCATCACCCTATCCACCACAGCTCCATTCTTGTTAGCCAATTGCCCGCAGGCGGCATCAATATCTTTACCTCGGCTTCTTCTAATATTTACAATCACTTTTCTACTTTGCAAATAACCCGCAAATGCCTCCAAGCGCTCAGGTGTGGTTTGTTCAAACTCTCCAGCTTCAATAGGATTATATTCAATAATATTCACCTTGCTTTTAACCTTGTAGCAAAAATCGGCCAATTCTGCTGCATCTTTTAAAGAATCATTAAAATCTTTAAACACAATGTACTCCAGCGTTACACGCTCACCTGTTTTATCATAAAAATAATTCAATGCCTCAATTAATGAATCTAATGAATTTTGTTCATTAATAGGCATAATCTTATTACGCTTCTCATCATTGGCTGCGTGTAAGGATAAAGCCAAATGAAACTTCACCTGATCATCACCTAGCTTCTTAATCATTTTTGCAATCCCTGCCGTTGAAACTGTAATTCTGCGAGGCGCCAATCCCAGTCCTTGATGCGAAGTCAATAACTCCACAGATTTTATCACATTTTTATAATTCAGTAAAGGCTCGCCCATACCCATGTATACCACGTTTGAAATAGGCATACCATAGTGTTCCATGCTTTGATCTCTAATTAACTTTACCTGATCAAAAATTTCATCAGCATTAATATTGCGCATTAATTTTAAACGCCCGGTGCCACAAAACTTGCAGGTTAAAGAGCATCCTACCTGTGAAGATATACAAGCAGTCATTCTTCCACTCGATGTAGGAATAAGTACGCCTTCTACAATACTACCATCATGCAACTTAAACGCATTTTTAATGGTTTTATCACTACTTATTTGTTGATCCGAAACAACTACGGCCCTAATTATAAAATGTTTTTGCAATAGCTCGCGCAGCGGCAACGATAAATTGGTCATTTCTTCAAATGATACAGCCTGCTTTTTCCATAGCCATTCATACACTTGTTTGGCACGATAAGGCTTTTCGCCCTCCTTGGCAAAGTAAGCAATCAATTCATCAACACTTAAACTTCTAATATCAACCAGCTTATCGCTCATTTTTTTATTTACTTTTAAACGAATTTATGGCATTAATGGTAAACTCGCTGAGTACTAATTTACCACTCATGCCGGCTCTTTCACTTAGTAAGGTATCCCAATGTTCGGTTCCTTCCCAAAATATTTTCTTTAGCATCATCATGGCTTCTGGATTGCTTTTCCCTAATTTAGTTGCAAGTGTATCAATTGCTTTATCCATTTCAACTTCATTTTCAAAAATATCGGCATACAATCCTTTTTCAAATGCCCACTGGGCACTGCGCCATTCACTAGCATTTATTGCTAAAGAGGTAAAAGCCGAGGTGCCTATTTTTCTTTCAACTGCAGGACCAACAACAAAAGGTCCAATACCAACAGCCAATTCGCTTAATTTTACCGATGCCTCTTTAACTGCAAATGTATAGTCAGCTGCAGCTGCAATTCCAACACCACCGCCCACTGCTTTGCTCTGAACTCGTGCAATAATAAACTTTGGTGCCTTGCGCATGGCATTAATTACTTTGGCAAATCCTGAAAAGAATTGTTGTCCAGTGGCTAAATCTTTAATACTTATCAATTCATCAAAGCTGGCGCCTGCACAAAAAGCTTTGTTTCCGGTGCTTTTTAAAATGATTACGTTAATTTCAGGATGATTGCCTGCATCAGTTATTGTTTCGGCTAATTTGTTTAATAAGGTTCCTGGCAAACTATTGCTTTGTGGATGAAAAAATGTAATTGTTCCAATGCCATTACTAATATCCAGGTTTACTGTACCGTTTTCCATAAATTTAATTTTGCACAAAGGTATTTTTTTGAATTTGATTATTAAACCCAAATTAATCAATAGGAGATTTAAAAAATCGAACTACTTGATTTAGTTGGGTTAATCCCTATATAGAAAATGTTATCAGATTTGTAAAAATCTGATTTACAATTTCTTTATCGTTTACGCATTTCTAATGCGTAATCTGGGTTAAAACATCTTCAAAAATCAATTATGACATTATTTAAGTCACTTTTAGCGCTTCTTTTTAAACTTTATTCGACCAAATACTACTTCCTTATTTAGAATTCATCACAATAGAGAAAAAAAAATGAAATAAAACGAAACTTGTTTTTTAAAAAAATGTATAATTGTGGCATTAATTTTTTGTTTCACCAAGTTTGTCATGAAAAAACCAAACAATTCTAAAAAAGCCACTCCTGCCAAAAAAGGCGCTGCGGGCGAGTCAGAAGGTAAAAAGCCATTAAAGCTTAAGCCTATTAAGTCAAAAGAAGTTAAACGCTCTAAAAACCCTAGTGTGTTTGAAGATGACGATGAAGAACTTTTCGAAGATGATTTAGCAGGTTTAGATGATTTTGGCAACTTAGATTTAGATGATGAGGATGATTTTTAATCCCTTTATCAAATCTATTTCCTTCATTCTAAATTAAATTTAAGATAAGGCTTTAAATAGCTATTACAAACACTTTTTTGACAAGATGCAAGAAGGTGTTTTTATTTGTTAAGCTTTTCCTTTTTTCTTTTCAGTAATAATTTTATTCTTTTAATTTACTTTAATTTTTAATATTGAACTTGTCGGTAAAACGCAGCAATAGCAGTCATGCCGAAGCCTCGGCACAGAGCATATAATATAAAACTAATATATTTGGTAGAATATTTAGCAAATGCGAACAATGATTTGCGGTGGCATCTAAGCGAGTTAATGCTTTGATGCCAATTGCCTTGTTTTATCGATTCCACGAATTTTTTACTCACAAGTGTTTGTTTTTTAATGGAGTTCATGGGGCTCGCTTTGCTCGGCTGCTTACTTTTTTTTCGTAAAAAAGTAAGTTTTGCCAGCAATAAAGCTATTTAGAACCTCCTAATTTATGCCGAAACTTCGGCAGGAAACCAATCTCATTTAGAATGTATGAGCGGCTTATGATCTGTGAAAGGGCAGTTTTGCTGGTACAAAAATGAATAAGTAAATTATTTGTTATTAAAATTGGTCATGGTTAATTGCAAACCAATACTAGAGAAAGATTTAGCCATTTCGGCTGCTAATTTTATTCTATCGTTGAGTGTAATCAATTCTTGTTCGTTCCATTGCCCCAATACATAATCTACCTGTCGGCCTTTTGCAAAATCACTTCCAACACCAAAACGCAAACGGGCATAAACATCAGTCCCTAATGTTTCCTGAATACTTTTTAAGCCATTATGTCCACCATCACTGCCTTTGGGTTTAATGCGCAATTTGCCAAAGGGTAAAGCAAGATCATCTGTAATAATAAGTATGTTTTCTGTTTTAATTTTTTCGGCTTGCATCCAATAGTTAACTGCTTTGCCACTTAAATTCATATAGGTGGTAGGTTTAATCACCACCATAATTTTACCCTTCACTTTTACTTCACATTTATCAGCGAGCCTTTCTTGCACAAATTGTGTTTCGCCTGCTAATGCTAGCTCATCGGCAATTTTAAAGCCAATATTATGACGCGTATTTTCGTATTCACTACCTATGTTACCTAAACAGGTAATTAAAAACTTACTCATGCTTTTACAAATGGATTGTTTAATTTTTCATTTCCAATTAGTGTACTTTCGCCATGTCCGGAGAATACACGGGTTTGATCGGGTAAAGTGTACAATTTAGATTTAATGCTTTCACTCAATGTTTCAAAATTGCCTCCAGGCAAATCAGTGCGTCCAATACTTCCGTTAAACAACACATCACCACCAATCACAAAATTATTGTGCTTACTGTAAAAGCAAATGCTTCCGGGCGAATGTCCTGGTGTATGCAAAATAGCTAAATTAACTCCATCGAGCTCAATACTAGATGTTTCATCTAAAAAAATTGCTGGCTGTGGGCCCTGATTAAAGGGAACACCATACATTTTAGCAACATTACCTGCAGATTCGTAAATGGGCAAATCGTCTATATGCATTTCTAATTTCAACTTATACTTTTGTGCAACATATCGAACTCCTAAAACATGATCAATGTGTGCGTGTGTTAGAATAAGTCTTACAGGCTTAAGCTGCTTTTCTTCAATAAAAGCTGAAAGTGTGTTTTCTTCGCTCGCGCTGGAGCATCCTGGATCAAACAAAATACATTCTTTGTTGTCGCCATAAAGTATATAGGTATTTTCGCTAAATGGGTTAAAAGTAAACCACTTTAAATGTAGTGCCATGTTTATAATGTTATATAATTCCTTCTTTTAATAAATCGTGCAAATGAATGAATCCAAAAAAATGATTTTGTTTAGTAACAATTATTTGAGAAATATTTTTTTGTTGCATAATGTTGATGGCATTCACAGCTAATTCATCTGCATCAATGGTTTTAGGCTGATGACTCATAATATCGGATGCTTTTAGCTCATTAATATTTTCATATTTCTCCATCATTCTTCTTATATCACCATCGGTAATTATGCCTATAATGATATTGTTTTCGATAACAGCAGCTGCACCAATTCTTTTTGATGAAATTTCGATAAGCACATTTCTTACAGTATCGGTTTTTTTAACTTGTGGTTTTTGATTTTGTGTTGCCAAATCACCTGCTTTTAAATACAAACGTTTTCCTAAGGCACCACCCGGATGAAATTTGGCAAAATCTTCGCTCTTAAAATCTCTACACTCCAATAAGCAAACTGCCAAAGCATCTCCCATAGCTAATTGTGCAGTGGTGCTGCTTGTAGGAGCCAAATTATTAGGACATGCTTCCTTTTCTACAGTGCAGTTAACAATAAAGTCAGCCTCCTTGGCTAGGTAAGATTCAACATTGCCCACCATTGCAATAAGCCTATTGCCTGAGTTTTTTAATAGTGGGATGAGCACTTTTACTTCGGGAGTGTTGCCACTTTTAGAAATACAAATGATAATGTCGGATTGTTGAATAATGCCTAAATCGCCATGAACTGCATCGGCAGCATGCATAAATACTGCAGGTGTTCCGGTTGAGTTAAAAGTTGCCGTAATTTTTTGCGCAATAATAGCGCTTTTGCCCACGCCTGTAATAATTACACGGCCTTTTGAGTTAAATATTTCTGTTACTGCTTTTGTAAAATCATGGTTAACATAATTCGTCAAAGCTGTAATACTTTGGGCTTCTATTTCTAGTGTTGCCTTAGCTATTGCAACAACTTGGTCGTGTGTTTTCAATTATTGATAGAATTAGTAATAAAATTATGTTTTTTTTTGCTTTGTTTAAATCCAATTTATTATATCTTTACAACTGCAAATTAGCGCAAAAATTTTATAAATTCGTATAACTAAATTTTAAAGAGAAAATGACAGAAGTAGAAACTGCATCACTACACGAGTCGCTGCACAAATATTTTGGATTTGACAGTTTCAAAGGTGATCAGGAAGCAATTATTGCCAATTTGTTGGCTGGGAACGACACATTTGTAATTATGCCAACGGGAGGGGGAAAAAGCATGTGCTATCAATTACCAGCATTGATGAGCGAAGGAACAGCAATTATTATTTCTCCGCTTATCGCATTAATGAAAAACCAGGTAGATGCTATCAGAAACTTTGGAACAGAAGATGGTATCGCTCACTTTATGAATTCTTCTTTAAGTAAAGCAGAAATCACTAAGGTGAAAAAAGACATCAGCGATGGCAAAACTAAATTACTTTATGTGGCACCAGAGTCGCTTAATAAAGAAGAAAATGTAAATTTCCTGAGAGATATTCCAATCTCGTTTTTTGCTATTGATGAAGCACATTGTATTTCTGAGTGGGGACATGATTTCCGACCAGAATACCGCAGATTACGCCCAATAATTGAACAAATTGGAACAGTTCCTATCATTGCTTTAACCGCAACAGCTACGCCCAAAGTTCAGCAGGATATCATTAAAAATTTAGCCATGAATGAGGCTAAGGCATACAAATCGTCATTTAACCGCGCCAATTTGTATTATGATGTTAGACCAAAGCAAAATGTGGTTAAAGAAATTATTAAATACATTAAGCAAAATACCGGCAAATCAGGAATTGTATACTGTTTAAGCCGTAAAAAAGTGGAGGAAATTGCCGAAACGCTAAAGGTAAATGGCATAAAAGCTTTACCTTACCATGCAGGCTTAGAAGCCAATTTACGTGCACAGCATCAAGATATGTTTTTGATGGAGGAAGCAGATGTAATTGTGGCTACCATTGCATTTGGTATGGGTATCGACAAACCAGATGTGCGTTATGTAATACATCACGATGTACCTAAATCATTAGAAGGTTATTATCAAGAAACTGGCCGTGCTGGACGCGATGGTGGTGAAGGAAATTGTATTTCTTTTTATCATTATGATGATATCGTTAAACTTGAAAAGTTTATGAAAGGCAAGCCTGTAGCCGAACAGGAAATTGGGAAACAATTGCTTCAGGAAACCGTTGGGTATGCCGAAACTTCTGCATGCCGCAGAAAAACATTATTGCATTATTTTGGCGAAGAGTATGATGATGCAAAGTGTAACGCCATGTGCGATAATTGCCGCCACCCTAAACCAAAATTTGAAGCTGAAGAAAGTTTATCTTTAGTGTTGGATACAGTTTTAGATGTTAAAGAAAAATTCAAAGCCAAGCATGTGGTGCAAGTTATTATGGGCACTAAAACTGCTGCCACAAAATCATATAAGCACGAAGGTTTAGAGGTTTTTGGAAAAGGCTCTTTTGAATCAGAAAAATATTGGATGGCCATTATTCGTCAAGCCCTGGTAAATAATTATTTAGAAAAAGATATCGAAAATTATGGCCTTTTAGGGGTCACCGAAAAAGGAAAAGATTTCCTTGAAAAGCCACACAGTATATTATTTACAAGAGATATTGATTACGATGCAGCTGGCGATGATGATGATATTGTAGCTAATGGTGGCGGTCAAAGAGGAGGAGCTTCTGATGAAACACTTTTTGCGTTATTGAAAGATTTACGTAAAAAAATTGCCAAGCAAAAAGGTGTACCTCCTTATGTGGTTTTCCAAGATCCTTCCCTAGAAGATATGGCTATTCAGTATCCTATAAACATGGAAGAAATGAAACAAATTACTGGCGTTGGTTCTGGTAAAGCGCTTCGTTTTGGAAAAGAGTTTGTGGACTTAATTGCCCAATATGTTGAAGAAAATGACATCACACGTCCAATGGACATGGTAGTTAAATCTGTGGTAAACAAAAGCGGAGCTAAGGTTTATATCATTCAAAGTATAGATAGAAAATTATCCTTAAGCGACATAGGTAATGCTAAAGGCATGAGTATGGATGAAGTTATTAGCGAAATTGAAAGCATTGTTTCGTCTGGAACTAAGGTAAACATTAATTACTACATCAACAGCATTATTGATGAAGACAAACAAGAAGAAATTTACGAATATTTTAAGGAATCTGAAACCGATAGCATCATTGAAGCGCTCAAAGAACTGGGTGAAGAAGATTATACCGAAGAAGAAATTCGTTTGATACGTATTAAGTTTATTGCCGAATTTGGGCACTAAAAATAATTCATACTTTTAATTTTATATTCAATGCAGTGCACAAATAAAGTGTACTGCATTTTTTCATTTTAAGATATGGAAATAAAAAAAGCAACTACACATGACATTGAAGCTATTCAAGAATTAGCGGCTGCTATCTGGCCTGTGGCTTATAAAGAAATTTTAACCCTGGAGCAATTAAACTTTATGCTTAATAAGTTTTATAGTGTTGATGCCTTAAAAAATCAAATGCTGACAAAAGGACATCAATTTTATATATTGATGAATGAGCATAAAGAAAACATTGGTTTTGCCTCCGTTTCGAAGGAAGATGAACTTTCTTTTAAATTACAAAAGTTATATATTTTATCTCATCAGCAAGGTAAAAATTTGGGGAAAATGCTATTAAATGAAGTTATCCAATATTGTAATAAAAAGGGCGGAAAAAGCTTAGTCTTGAACGTAAATAGATATAATAAAGCAAGATTTTTTTATGAAAAATGTGGCTTTGAGATCATAGAGGAAATAGATATTGCTATAGGTAACAATTATTTTATGAACGATTATGTCATGAAACTAAACCTTTAGTGTCATATATGCGTATATTTACTGTTAAAGCATTTTTAGTTTTAAAAAGGCATACTTTTTGACACTAACAAACCCAAACTTTTAATTTAAAAATTTATTTATTTTAATTCGATTCAATTATGAGCAATCAAGTACAACATCCCATTATTGTAAGTAAAGAAAGTATTTCGAATTTAATTTTTCCTAATACTGAAGTGCTAAAATTAAAAGAAGACATTACAAGCAGAATGCTAGATTTAGAGCGGGCCACCACCCTTGGTAATGTTGAACACTCTAAAATTAAAGTTATTTTTGAAGATAGCGAAGGTTTAAAACAAGTTGAAACAACCATTTGGGCAACAACAGATAAAAGAATTATCTTAAAGGGAGGTGTTGTAATTCCCATCATTAGAATACACGAAGTAAAAATTATTTAAAGAAAATTCCATTTAAAATAAATTATAAAAAACTATGAAAAAATCTTGGATTGTCATTGGTGTTATTGTTGTATTAGTATTTATTATTTACCGCTTGTTTGCTGGTTCATATAATAATATGGTAAGCAAAGAAGAAGATGTAAAAAGTCAGTGGGCACAAGTTGAAAACTCATACCAACGCAGAAGTGATTTGATACCTAATTTAGTAAGCACCGTTAAAGGTTATGCCGAATTCGAAAAATCAACTTTAACCGAGGTAATACAAGCTAGAGCAAGCGCAACAAGTATGAAGATTGACGCCAATAATTTAAGTCCAGAAAACATTGCTAAATTCCAGCAAGCCCAAGATGGTTTATCAGGTGCCTTGTCTAGATTATTAGTAAGCGTTGAAAAATATCCTGATTTAAAAGCAAATCAAAACTTTTTAGAGTTGCAATCTCAATTAGAAGGCACCGAAAACCGCATTGCTGTTGAAAGAGGTCGTTTTAACGATATGGTACAAGCTTACAACAAATATGTAAGAAGTTTCCCTAATAATATTTTTGCTGGTCTATTTGGCTTTGCTCAAAAAGGCTATTTTCAGGCTGTTGCTGGTGCAGAAAAAGCACCTGAAGTAAAGTTTTAAGATGACAAAAATCCTTAACACTGCCGAAGAAAAAATTTTGGTAGAAGCCATTGCGATTGCCGAAAAAAACACTTCGGGTGAAATTCGGGTGCATATCGAAAAAGCCTGTAAAGGGGAAGCACTGGAACGCGCAAAGGAGGTATTCGAAAAATTAGGGATGACAGCCACAGAAGCGCGCAATGGCGTACTCATTTATATCGCTGAAGAATCACACAAATTTGCAATCATTGGCGATGTCGGCATTCACGAAAAAGTAGGTGCCGATTTTTGGGATCACAGCAAAGATTTGATGTTGGCACATTTTAAAAAAGGCGAATTTGTTGAAGGAATTAAAGAAGCTGTTTTATCCTGTGGTGAAGCTCTTAAAAAGTATTTTCCGTATCAAAAAAACGATTCCAACGAGCTTTCAAACAACATTTCATACGAACATTAGGCCTGTGCAAAAAACAATACTAAAGCATTTTACTTTTCTTGTTGCAATTGTGGCAATGGCTTTTACCCAAACCTTTGGACAAACACTTCCCGAAAGACCATCACCACCCAAATTGGTAAACGATTTTGCAGGGGTAATGTCGTCCAGTGAGGTGAGTACGCTTGAGCAAAAACTGGTGGCTTTTAATGATAGTAATTCTACCCAAATAGCTATCGTAACTATTAAAAGTATTGAAGGCTACGATATTGCCGATTACGCTTTTAAACTTGGCGAAAAATGGGGTGTTGGTCAAAAAGGAAAAGACAATGGAATTTTAATTGTTGTAGCGCCCAACGACAGAAAAGTATTTATTGCTACAGGCTACGGTGCCGAAGAGTATGTTACCGATGCCATGGCCCGCAGAATTATTGAGCAAAAGTTTAAACCTTCGTTTAAAAACAACAATTACTACCAAGGTTTAGAGGATGGCACCAATGATATTATTGATTTACTTACAGGAAAGTTCAAAGCCGAACCTGAACAAAAAATAGGTAAACATAAAGGCTCTTTTTTAAGAATCATTATCATTGTTATTATTATAATTTTACTGATTAAAATATTTGGTGGCGGCAACCGTGGAGGTGGCCGTACATTTAACAGCAGCGGACCTATTTTCTGGGGCGGTATGGGTGGTTTTGGAAGAGGTTTTGGTGGTGGCTCAAGCGGTGGTTTTGGTGGTGGCGGTGGCGGTGGATTTGGCGGCTTTGGTGGTGGCAGCTTTGGTGGCGGTGGTGCCGGAGGGAGTTGGTAAGAGTATCTTGCAGGTAATAACAGCAGTATTCTGTAAAAACATGCAGGTGATAACACCTTCATAGAGTAAGTTGTAACGTGAAGGTGATAACAGCAGTTCTCAGTAAAAACATGCAGGTGATAACACCTGCATGGAGTATTTAGAAATGGAGAAGGTAGAAATATTCAAGAGATAACACCTTTATGGTGTAGAATTTATGTTCGCACTTCATGTGCTTATATAAATTAACTTCAAACTTTCCTTTGATAAAATTAAAATCAGTGTCAAATTTGCTGATTTACTGAGTGTATCAAACCCTTCGGATTTTTAAGGTTTGAAATTAAAAGTAAAACTTCTACACCATCCGTTTAAATCCCTTTACTCATCATTACCATCTGCATCTTCTTCTTTTTGGGCAGTAGGCTCAGTGATTTCTTTAACTGGTTTTCCAATTACTTTATATTTCCCTTCGCCATTCACAATAGCTAAATAAGTTGTGGGTGTTTGCAATATTTTTAAGGCTTCTTTGATATCGTCATCATATTTGAATGAAGCCTCTACCCTACCGTCTTGATAATAATACCGACAAGCAATTTCGGATTCTATTAATTGTTTTATTTCAGATTTAAAAGTGATTAAATCGGTCTTTTTCTTTGCCACAATCTTTGCTTTTAACTTTTCGTAATCGGCACTGACATTAGCATAATATTTTTCTTTTTTAGAGACCTTTTCTAACTCTGCTAATTGTTCCTCACTTTTAGTTTTGTAATCGAATTTAGCTTGCTCCACAAAGCTTACAAATTCATTATATTGTTGTTCGTTTAATTCGAATGTTTTTGCAGATGGTATTGTGTTGTTTTTTGCTCTAAATTCAGTAGCATAATTAAACACTAAATATTTTTGCATCAACTCAAAAGATACCAAATGAAATGCAGGTGAAGTAGTTGTAATATCAGGATAGATACCACTTCCATCATAAATACTCCTTTTGTTTTTTGTTTTAAATTCTGTAATCAAAGAGTCGGCTACTTTCACTACACTTCCATCATCTTTTCTATGTGTGTAGTCTAAACTTTGAATACATCTTCCACTAGGAGTGTAATACTTTGCAATAGTTACTTTCATTAATGAATTATATGATAAACTTAATGTTTGTTGCACCAAGCCTTTACCATACGTGCGCTCTCCAATAATGATTCCTCTGTCAGTATCTTGTATGGCGCCAGCCACAATTTCAGAAGCTGAGGCTGAACCATTATCTACTAATATCGCCAATGGAATTTCTGTATCTACAGGACTTGCATTGGCAAAATACTCAGCATTATTGGTCTTCACCTTGCCTTTTTGAGACACAATTAAAGTTCCTTTAGGCACAAATAAGTTTACAATTTTTACTGCTTCCTGCAAAATACCACCACCATTGCCTCGTAAATCAAGCACCACTGATTTAATATGTTCCTTTTCTTTGAGTGTTAGTAAGGCCTGTTTTACTTCTGCAGAGCAATTATCTAAAAACTTATCCAATCGAATATAACCAATACTATCGCCAATGGTGCCAAAATAGGATACATTTTTAATTTTAATCTCTTGGCGCGTAAGTGTTTTTGTTAAGGGCAAGGCTTCTCCTTTGCGCTGCACTGTAATTTTTACATTGGTATTTCTTCCGCCTTTGAGCAAAGTAGTCACATCATCCACTTTCTTGGCATAAATATCTTTATCATCAATTTTTAATACAATGTCACCTGCTCTTAAATCGGATTTTTGTGCAGGATATCCATAATAAGGTTCGGCAATGATTACTTTACCATCTTGTTGTTGCACCAATGCACCAATGCCTGCATATTCATTACTTACATGCGTTAATTTATAATCTTCTACATCAGACTCTGCAATAAATTCAGTGTACGGATCAAGCGACTCAAGCATCGCATCAATACCCTTATGGATGATTTTACCTGCCTTAACCTCATCTACATAATTGGCATTTAACTCACGAAACAATGTAATAAAGATGTCGATGTTCTTTGAAATTTCAAACAAATTGCTCTCCTCAAAAGCAAAAAAACCAACTGCGCTTATGGCAATAGCAACAATGATAACATGCTTTTTAAATCGAACAAAAAAGTTACGCAAACTTTGCATAGAAAGTATATTAGGAAATCAAAAATAAGGATAAAAGCAATGTAATATATAATTTTAGCCGTTTTTAACTTTATGCTTTAAGAATGTTGGGTGGGTGGGGGGATGGTGTTAAGGTATGGGAATCCTTGTTTGTGAGGACACAAACAAGGCTTTCGTGCACAAACTTGGGCTTTTTGGGCACAATCTAGTTTAGTTTAAGCAATAAAATTTTTGATTAAAGTGGCTAATTTTTGTGGGGCTTCCAAATTAATAGTATGGCCACATTGCTCAATAACTTCGAGCTTTGAATGAGGAATAGCTTTATGAATTGCCTCGGCATAATACACTGGAAAAAGTAAATCGTTTTTACCTTGTATGATTAAAGTTGGTGCCATTATCATTTCTAGTTCCTTTAAATAATCGGCACGTTCTTCGGTAGCTTGCATTAATTTTAAGATGGATGTTGGTTCTGGTTGCAGATCCTTTCGCATATTTTTTAACACCTCAATAGGAATAAACGGATTGTCAAAATAAGATTGACCTAAAACATAGGGCAGCATCACATCCAACAATAATTCATAACCTCCAATATTAAGTGCATTCTTCCATGAAATCTCAATAGATTTGTACAAGGCTGTTTTGTGTGCAAATGTGCTCACCAAAATCAATTTGTTTACCAAAGTTTGATAATTTACCGCCAAATGCTGTGCTACAAGACTTCCGTAGGAAATACCTACAACAGAAACAGGTTTTCTTATTACTGTATTTACCAACCCAAAAACATCTTGCGCATGTTCGTCAAAACTTCTATGCTTATCAGCAACAGAAGACTTTCCCTGAAACACCAAATCCATCAAAATAATATGATAATCATTCAGCAATGGTTGTAAAGTAAACTCCCATGCAATGGTACTTTGCGTAAGTCCATTTAAAAATAGAAGTTTCCTATCTGATTGCTCATTACCTCTATACTCGTAATAAATTTGTTGTTGATCGTTGGTGGTAAAAAACATATACTTCTAATTATAAAATGATCTCAAACTTATTTAAAAGCCTCTGTATTAATTTGCTCCTTGCATAATTGATATTCGTATTGCAAATGATTGCTGCACACTATGATTAATTTATTTTTAGCGTAGGCATCTAACATTGTATGATACCAGTCAATCGCTTTTGCATCTAAATTAGAACAAGGTTCATCAAGCATCAACACAGGGCAATCGGCCATGATGGCAAGCGTGAGTTTAAGTCTTTGTTTCATACCCGATGAAAACACTTTTAAAGCTTTATCTGATGCATGTTTTAAACCGCTTAACTCAAGTACTTCAGTAGCTGAAATTTGATTGATAAAAGGTTTAAATTTTTGTTGAAATTGAATACTTTCTATACAAGTAAATTCTTCAACCAACTCTAAATATGGTGCAGCATAGCTTACTAGTTGATAAATATTAGCTGGATCAACTTCTAGATTATTTTGCTTATAAATTATTTTGCCTTTTCCGGCTTGCATAAAACCTGCAATTATTTTCAATAAGGTAGATTTTCCGGATCCGTTTCCGCCAAGTATAGCACAAGGTGCAGCCGTTGTAAAATGGTGATTAAAATTCTTAATGATCCACTCGGTGCCAAATTTTTTGCCAACTTCTTGCGCAACTATTTCCATATTTTACAGCATTAATTTACTGTAAACTACCTCGCATAATGCCGTTGGTACTTTCTTTGATGAAAGCTATAATTTGGTCCTTTTCAGGAATTTGAGGAGCTTCGTGTTCTACCACATTTAAGGCATTAGTAACATTGTATCCTTTTACATAAATGGTTCTGTAAATATCTTCAATTACTAAAATTGTTTCTTGCGAAAAACCTCTTCTTCTTAAACCAACAGCATTGATACCCACATAAGAAAGTGGCTCTCTGGCTGCTTTTACAAATGGCGGAACATTTTTGCGCACCAAGGTGCCACCTGTAATAAATGCGTGTGCACCTACTTTTACAAATTGTTGCACAGCCACTAAACCTTCAAGTATCACAAAATCATCAATATTAACGTGACCCGCAAGATTTACTGTGTTGGCTAAAATTACATGATTTCCTACTTCGCAATCGTGCGCCACATGCACATAAGCCATTAACAAACAATTACTACCAACTGAAGTTTTCATTCTGTCGGCAGTACCACGATTGATGGTGACACACTCTCTAATAGTCGTGTTATTGCCTATTTCGGCAGTGGTAATTTCACCTTTATATTTTAAATCTTGTGGTATCGCACTTATCACTGCGCCAGGAAATATTTGACAGTTTTTACCAATTCTAGCGCCATCCATGATGGTTACATTAGGCGCAATCCAGGTGTTATCGCCAATTTCAACATCATCATAAATAGTAGTAAAAGGACCAATTTCAACATTGGCTCCAATTTTTGCTTTGGGAGAAACTACTGCATTTGGATGAATCATAATTTAGAAATATTAATTAATCATGGTAGTTTCGTTATTTTACTTTTGCTATTTGTGCCAGCATTTCGGCCTCCATCACTGGTTTTCCAGCAACATAAGCAATTCCTTTCATATGGCATAATCCTCTACGAATAGGTGATAATAAATCCAATTTAAACACCACTGTATCGCCTGGTACTACTTTTTGTTTGAATCTTACATTATCTATTTTCATAAAATAAGTAAGATAATTTTCCGGATCAGGTACGGTTTTTAACACCAAAACACCACCACATTGTGCCATGGCTTCAATTAATAAAACACCGGGCATTACTGGCTCTCCTGGGAAGTGACCTTGAAAGAAATATTCGTTCATGGTTACATTTTTCACCCCCACAACATGCGTTGCAGAAAGCTCTATAATTTTATCGACCAATAAAAATGGCTGACGGTGTGGCAACAATTTCATGATATCTTGCACGTTGAGTATCGGTGCAGCATTGAGATCAAAATAAATGGCCGTTTCTTTTTTCTTTTTACGTGCAATAGCCAACTCTTTAATCATCTTGGCAAAAGCCACATTAGCCGCATGACCGGGGCGCGCTGCAAGAATATGCCCTTTAATTGGCATTCCCACTAAGGCCAAATCACCAACAATATCTAGTAGTTTATGGCGTGCAGGTTCGTTTTGATGATGCAAAGTAGTATTGTTTAAAACGCCCTTGCCTTGCACTTTTACGGTGGGCTTATTAAATATTTTGGCAAGATGATCTAATTTTTCTTGTTCAATTTCCCTATCAACAATTACGATTGCATTGTCTAAATCACCTCCTTTAATGAGGTTATGATGCAATAATTGCTCTAATTCATGCAAAAAAACAAATGTTCTACATTCAGAAATTCCATTGGTAAATTCTCCAATATGATACATTGAAGCATGCTGGGTACCAAGGGTTGGCGAGTTGTAATCAACCATTACCGTTATACGATAATCTTCGGAAGGAACTGCCAACATTTCTGCTTTTTTTATAGGGTCTTCGTAAGTCAATGTTGAATCGAAAATAAAATATTCTCTATCTGCACTTTGTTCGGTAAAACCAGCAGTATTAATGGCATCCACAAAAGGTTTTGAGCTTCCATCCATGATTGGAATTTCGGGGCCTGTAACCTCAATTAGGGCATTGTCTATTTGCGTTCCTACTAATGCAGCCAGCACATGTTCAATGGTACTCACTTTAACGCCATTTTTGCCTAGTGTAGTTCCTCTTGATGTATCCACCACTAAATCCACATCAGCATCAATCACTGGTTGTTCGGGCAAATCGACTCTCTTAAATTTGTAGCCGTGATTTTCTGGCGCTGGGTTAATGGTTAATCTGGTATGTGCTCCTGTATGCAATCCAACCCCTTCAACACTTATAGGAGTTTTAATGGTTCTTTGTTTTTCGCTCGTCATAGGCTTCAAAAAGTCTGTTTTTTGTAAAACAAAACTATGCTTTATTTTGGTTCAACAACAACTTTTCTAATTCTTGTATTTTAGCTTGCATTTCAGGCAACTTTCTAAACATCACATAAGACCTTTTATAGTCGCCAATACCAAAGGCGGGTGAGCCTTGTACAATTTCATTTTCTTTGGTGATACTATGTCCAACACCACTTTGTGCGGCAATTTTAGTTCCTTTTGCGATATTAATGTGACCTACTACACCCACCTGTCCGCCAATCATACAATCGCTTCCAATTTTTGCAGAGCCTGCAATGCCTGTTTGTGCTGCTATTACAGTGTTTTCGCCAATCTCAACATTATGCGCAATTTGAATTAAGTTATCAATTTTAGCCCCTTTTTTAATTACGGTTGAACCTAAAGTGGCTCTGTCAACTGTGGTATTAGCGCCAATTTCAACATGATCTTCGATAATTACATTGCCTATTTGAGGTACTTTTTTATAATTATTTTCACTATTTGGAGCAAAGCCAAAACCATCGCCACCAACAACTACGCCTGAGTGAAAAGTACAATGACTTCCAATTACACAATCGGAATACACTTTAACACCTGCAAACAATATTGAATGATCACCAATAATAGTATTATCGCCAATAAAAACTTGAGGATAAATTTTTACGTTATTGCCTATCTTAACATTGCTTCCGATGTACGCAAATGCACCTATATAAACATCACTACCAATAATTGCATTTTCGGCAATAAAACTTGGTTGTTCAATTCCCTTTTTGTTATGTTTAATTTGATTATAAGTTTCTAATAATAATGCAAAACTTTCGTATGGTTTATCCACTCTAATTAAGGTAGTAGTAAAAGGCTTTTCGGCTACAAAAGTTTTACTTACGATAGCCGCTGTAGCATGCGTAGTATATATAAATTCGGTGTAAGCAGGATTGGCTAAAAAAGTTAATGATTTTTCTTTTCCCTCTTCAATTTTTGCTAGTGTATTAACAACAGCATCTGGGTTTCCTTCAATCTCACCTCCTAATATTCCAGCTATTTGTGCAACTGTAAATTCCATTTTTTTAAATAATAATTTGATGTAAAACTAATCTTTAACCACACATTCTTTAGGATAACACATAAAAAACTTTTCCACAGTATTTGAAAGCACCGAAATATTTAACTGATCGGCAGCATCTGCAATATCAATCATAGTGCCATCTCTATACAATAAATTTATTTTATCTTCTCCTGGTTTATAGGCGTTGTTGCTAACTGAATCGCTAATTACAAAATAAGACGCTTCCTCTTCTGTAAGGTTTAATTTCTCTTGTACTCTTTTATTGATAATGCCCTGTTTATCGCTATCAAAAGCTTTGTTTGAAATTTCAATATGTAATAATTTTCGGTCTACAAGATTGTTACATAAAAGGTTCAATACCTTGTCATCGCTCCATTGCCACATTTTTATAGAAGTAAAAATATCATAATCATCTAAACGACTAAATATCTCAGCTATTTTAGGATCATCAAAAAACTTTTGCGCTGAAATTTCATTTTTTAGAAAGAAGGTGAATGGCGGTGTAGCAGGCAAATCAACACCATTCTTAACTAAATATTTAGCACGCTGCAATATTTTAACGAGCATGTGTTCAGCGCAAAGCACTGTTTTATGCAAATATACTTGCCAATACATGAGCCTGCGTGCAATAATAAACTTTTCGATAGAATAGATTCCTTTTGCTTCAACAGCTAAGGTATCGTTCGAAACGCGCAACATACTAATAATACGGTCTGAGTTGATGATGCCCTCTGAAACACCCGTAAAAAAACTATCTCTTTTAAGATAATCTAAACGGTCCATATCAAGCTGGCTGCTTACCAATTGGTGTAAAAAGTTCTTATGATATTTGTTTTGAAATATTTGAATGGCCAAAGTCAATTTACCTTTAAACACTTCATTGAGTTTATTCATGAAAAGCAAAGAAATTTCCTCGTGATGGACATCTTTAGCAATAACAGATTCTAGTGCATGTGAAAAGGGCCCATGCCCTATATCATGCAATAAAATGGCAATAACAGCGCCTTCAGCTTCATCTGTAGAAATCTCGGCACCTTTACTTCTTAAAGTATCAATACAGGTAACCATTAAATGCATGGCGCCTAAGGCATGATGAAAACGTGTATGCAAGGCACCAGGATACACATAAGATGTCAGGCCCAGTTGTTTAATTCTGCGTAAGCGCTGAAAATAGGGATGTTCAATAATATCGAAAACCAATTCACTTGGAATGGTAATAAACCCATAAATAGGGTCGTTAATTATTTTTTGTTTGTTGAGCAAAGCCATATCGTTTGAGTTGCAAAGTAAAACAATTTATGATTAATTTGCCAATTTATCAATGTGCCAATGTGCCGATGAAGCAATGTGACAATTGGATTTGATCCCGAGGCTTCAGGATTTGAAAATGTGATAATGCCGAGGCTTCGGCAGAAAATGAAATTGATGGGCCAATGTGATAATGATGCATACATTGAGATCTTTGCGGCTTCTTTGAACTCATTGCGGTTAAATATAAAAATCTGCGAATCTGTGACAAGATCAATGTGCCAATGTACCGATGAAGAAATGTGACAATGCAATTTGAAAATGAAAACGATGTGATGATGATGCATACATTGCGCTCTTTGCGGCTTCTTTGCGGGCTTGGCGTTTAGATTTTTTATCTGTGAATCGGTGGCAAAACTAAAATGCCGAATTAATCAAAAAAATGTTAGCTTTGCAGCCCAATCAAAAAAATTACCGTAATAATTTTTAACTTATGAAACTTTCCCAATTTAGCTTCCACTTACCTAAGGAACTTATTGCTGAGCATCCAGCAAAAAATCGTGATGAATCCCGTTTAATGATTGTTGACCGCAAGACCGGCAAAATTGAACACAAATTATTTAAAGACATTCTTGGCTATTTTAATGATGGCGATTGCATGATTGTGAATGATACCAAAGTTTTTCCTGCCCGATTATATGGCAATAAGGAAAAAACAGGTGCTAAAATTGAAGTATTTCTATTGCGCGAATTAAATCGCGAAAGCCGCTTATGGGATGTTTTAGTAGATCCTGCCAGAAAAATTAGAATAGGCAATAAATTGTATTTTGGCGAAGATGATTCATTAGTAGCCGAAGTAATTGATAATACAACTTCAAGAGGAAGAACCTTAAGATTTTTGTTTGATGGAAGTTATGAAGAATTTAAAGCAACCATTGAAGCATTAGGCGAAACACCACTTCCTAAATATATTAAAAGAGCGCCAATTCCTGAAGATGAAGAACGCTACCAAACCATATTTGCAAATCATGAAGGTGCTGTAGCAGCGCCAACTGCAGCCTTACATTTTAGCAAGGAATTGCATAAACGTTTGGAGTTAAAAGGAGTAAACTTTGCTCCTATTACCTTGCACGTTGGCTTGGGCTCATTTAGACCTGTTGAGGTTGAAGATCTTACTAAGCATAAGATGGATAGCGAGCAAGTAATAATTACAGAGCAAGCTTGCAATGTTGTTAATACAGCTAAAGTAAATAAGAAAAAAATATGTGCAGTGGGCACTACAGTGATGCGCGCCATTGAAAGCAGCGTATCTACTTCTAACACTTTAAAACCATACGATCAATGGACCAATAAATTTATTTTTCCTCCGTATGATTTTAGTATTGCCAATTGTATGATTACAAATTTTCATATGCCAGAATCTACTTTATTGATGATGGTAAGTGCATTTACTGATTATGATTTATTGATGGAAGCCTATAAGCAAGCGGTAAAAGAAAAATACCGTTTCTTAAGTTATGGTGATGCCATGTTGATTTTGTAACAATTAAATTGCATTGAAAAAATATGCCATTATAGTTGCTGGAGGTTCGGGAACCCGCATGGGAACTGATATTCCAAAACAATTTTTAGAAATTAAAGGAAAACCTGTTCTTATGCATAGTATGAACAGGTTTTTCAATTTCGATAGTAATATCAACATTATTGTTGTGTTGCCCGAACATCAAATTGAATACTGGCAAAAGCTCTGTATAGCGCATAGTTTTATTGTGCCACACCAAATAGTAAAAGGTGGTACTGAAAGATTTTATTCAGTAAAAAATGGACTGAATATGGTCGATCAAAATAGTTTAGTGGCTATTCATGATGCTGTAAGACCATTAGTAAGCAAACAAACCATTAATGATGCTTTTGAATCTGCCATGCAAAACGGGAGCGGCATTCCAGCAGTGCCAATGAATGACTCTATTAGGCATTTTGAAGGAGAAAATAATTTTGCAGTTAACAGAAGCAATTATAAAATTATTCAAACACCACAATGTTTTGAGAGTTCTGCCATCTTGCAGGCTTTTAATCAAGGATACAAAGCTGAATTTACTGATGATGCCACCGTGCTTGAGGCAGCTGGAAATAAGGTT
>JBILPB010000032.1:0-25894 GCA_044374175.1 Bacteroidia bacterium
ATCATTGGTATTGCAAGGCTGGCAAGATAATGGAACCAATCAGTATGATGCTGGCCAATGGACACATGTATTAGGCGGTGATGGGATGGAGTGTTTTATTGATTGGAGTAATCCAAATTATCAGTACGGAGAATCGCAATATGGAAACCTGAGCCGATCAAGTAATGGTGGAAATAGTTTTTCAGGAATCACCAATAATATTGATGAAGAAGGCGAATGGGTTACACCTTGGATGCAGCACCCAACGGTAGCTAATACATTATTTGCAGGATTTAAAAATGTTTGGAAATCGACCAACAGAGGTAACAGTTGGAACAAAATTTCTAATTTTAATATTGGAGGTTTAACCATTTTAAAAGTAGCAAAAAGCAATCCAGACTATATTTATGTTTCTAACAGCTCTTCGATACACAAAACAATAGATGGTGGTGTAACATGGAGTGCCATGCCTGTTCCAAATGCTGGCTCTAATGCCATTACTGACCTTGCCATTGATGAAACAAACCCTGATAAAATTTGGATTTCGCGCTCTGGCTATAATGCCATTACTAAAGTATATAAATCTGTTGATGGTGGTACAAATTGGATAAATTTAAGTGCGGGCTTACCCAATATCCCTGTAAATACAGTTGTTAACCAAACAGGTACAAATGATGGAATTTATGTGGGTACCGACTTTGGTGTTTATTATTTTGATGATACCATAAATATGTGGGTGCCTTATATGAATGGCTTGCCAAATGTTAGAGTAGATGAACTTGAAATCCAATACGCTAGTAATAAACTAAGAGCTGCTACTTATGGCCGTGGGCTTTGGGAGAGCAGTATTTACAATCCAAATAGCCAAGCACCATTTGCCAACTTCAGTGCCAATGTGGTAAGCGGTTGCCCTGGTTTTAGTGTTCAGTTTAGTGATGATACATTTAATAATCCTACTTCATGGTTATGGAGTTTTCCAGGTGGTACACCAAGCACCTCAACCGATCAAAATCCTATTGTTACTTATGCAAACCCTGGCACCTATAATCACGTAAGTTTAGTTGTGCAAAATTCTTTCGGAACAGATTCCATCGTAAAATTAAATTATATTGCAGTGAGTCCGCAAATTGTGCCAAGTATTAGCCTTTTAGGAAATGATACATTGTGTCAAGGCGAGAGTGTAATTTTAAAATCGACTAATGCACAAAGCTTTTGGTGGTATCCCAATGGTTTTGGAAATATTTCTTTCAGTACTGATACAGCAGGATTTTATGCAGTAAGAACAACTGATATATTTGACTGTGTTACCTATTCTGATACTATACAAATAGTTGTTTTACCTGCCCCGGCTGCTGCCACAATTAGTTTCAGTAACGATACACTTTATGCCTCTGTTTTTGGCAATTTGCAATGGTATTTTAATGGTGCCCCAATTTCTGGCGCAACCGATTCCGTATATGTAGCTTCTCAAAGTGGCACCTATACAGTAGCTGTAATTGGCAGCAATGGCTGCTCTGCAGTTTCTAACAGTATTGTTACCGGAGTTAATAATATAGTAAGCAATAATCATGATTTTGAAATTTATCCTAACCCAAATCATGGAAAATTTACTTTTAATTATTCCGTATTATCAGCCTCTACCATAACCATCAACATTACTGACCTGGCGGGTAAATTAGTTTATGAAAAAGTTTTGGGTTCAAAAGACCAAGTAAATGGACAGTTTAATGTTAATTGCGAGCACTTGACCTCAGGCAACTATCTTATTTCAGTAAAAGACATGGAGCGCGTATTTACCAAGAAAATAACTATCAGTAAAAACTAATTCGTTTCTACTTTTCCTGATGCAAATTTTTTCTTAAGAATTGCATTAATAAAAATGGTGCTTAAAATAAAGGCAGTACCCCAATAAAATCCAACACTTAGGTAAGCACTTTCACCTAAGAAAATGGCAGCTATGATGATGGTATAAAGTGGCTCCAGATTAATGCTTAATACAACGGTATAGGGGCTAATTTCTTTCATAATTTCTACGCCAATTACAAATGTAAATGCGGTACAAATAATGCCTAATAATATTAACCAAAAGTAATCCGTCATCGAAACCTGGAAGAATTGTGCATTAAAATTATTTGAAAAAATAAAGTAAAGCGAGAGCAATACAAAGCCTCCACTCAGCTCATAAAATGTTAATGTATAAGCATTGCTGTTTTTTATAAGCATGCCATTCAAAACTGGAAATATAGAGGCTAGCAATGCTGATATAATGCCATATATCATCCCTAATTTATAAGTATAATTAATTTTAAAAATTAGGTATAAACTAAATATGATAATAATGCCAAGCAATACTTCATAAATAATTATTTTCCGTTTATAAAAAAGTGGTTCAATAAGTGCAGTAAAAAAGGTTGATGAGGATAAGCAAACTACAGCAATACTTACTGGTGCAGCTTTAATACTAAGATAAAAAAACACCCAATGCGAAGCAATTACAACGCCTGTAAGTGAATAATGTAAAAGCTGTTTTTGAGTGCACTTTAGGCTTTGTTTTTTAATCAGTCTTATAAAAGCAAAGAGTGCAATAATTGCAATCAGTAGCCTATACCAAACTAAATTTTCGGCAGGTATTGTGATGAGTTTACCTAAAATACCAGTAAATCCAAAAATAAAAACGGTAAGATGTAAAAGAAAATAGTTCTTGTAACGTGCTAGCAGAATGTTTTGTATTATTATGTTTTTACAATTTTAAACTCCGTTCTTCTGTTTTGTTGATGTTCTACTTCGGTGCATTTAACGGCATCTTTACACTTATTTATCAATTTAGATTCGCCATAGCCTTTGCCAGAGACCCTTGATTTATCAATACCTTTGCTAATGATGTAATCCACAGAAGCTTTTGCTCTTTTATCGCTTAATTTAAGGTTTGCTTTTGCAGCAGAACGGCTATCGGTATGACTTCCAATTTCAATTACAATAGTAGGATTATCCTCTAATGCCTTTACAATTTTATTTAATTCAACTTCTGCATCCTCTCTGATATCCGACTTTCCAATATCATAATAAATTGGATTTAGATTAAACACTTTCCCGATATCAGTACCAACTTTTAACTTTTCCATGCCTAAATTGATATCATCATTCAAATTAATATCGCCACTTTTGGTAAGCTGTTTTGAGTAATAAATAGTTTTAGCAATATAGCCTGGTTTTTCTAATTTAATTTCATAGTTCACCATTTGATTGAGGCTGTAATTGCTCAAGTTCTTTTGAAAGTCGCCCGTAGGATTTGATTTTCCAGCATAAACATCAGCACCGCTTTTTGCGTCTAGAATTGTTATTTGCACGCCTTCCATGATGGATTTACTTTCGCTATCTGTAATTTTTCCTGCCAAATTAAACCCTAAATCTTTAAACATGGGCACTTCTACCAGCTTTTCAAACCCTTTTACACCTTTGGTATCGAATGGTTGTGCTTGATCGAAATACTTTGTGTTACTCACTGACACACTATAATTCGCATCCATATTAATAGGCGTAATAAAGTATCCTGCATCGTCAGTTTCTACTTCCTGTAGTAATTTGCTTTTGCTATCATATAGTTTAACTTTTGCCTTCTTAAGTGGTTTTTTACTTTCGCTATCAATTACAGACAGTTTTAATTGAAAATCGGGTTTACTAAAGGTAAAACGATAAATATCATCTTTACCCTTACCACCTGGTCTGTTTGAAGAAAAGAAGCCTACTTTTTTCGATTTGTTATAAATCAATCCAAAATCATCATAAGCAGTATTGATTGGATATCCCATATTAACAACTTCTTTCACTTTTTCGCCATTAATTTGTGCCGAAAAAATATCAAGTCCGCCCAATCCGCCATTGCCGTTACTTGCAAAATAAAGAATGCTATCTCTTAATACTGACGGAAAAAGCTCATTGCCTTCGGTATTTATTGAAATGCCCATATTTATTGGATCTGACCATTTACCTTCATCGTTTTTGCTCATATAAATATCGGTACCTCCAAATCCACCTGGCATATCGCTCACAAAATACATTCTTTTGCCATCGGAACTAAATGCAGGGTGACAAACCGAGTAACTTGTACTGTTTTGATTAAATGGTTTAATGTTTCTCCAATCATGCATTTTGTCGGTAGCAATATAAATTTGCAAGTGATTTGTTTTATCTTTTCCAGCAATAGCTTTTCCTTTTAGGAATCCATTGCGTGTAAAAGCAAGCGTTCTACCTTCTCTATCATAACACGCTGGGCCTTCATTGTATTTGCTGTTTACATTTTCACCTAAATCATGTGCGGGAGCAAACACACTATCTCTATCATCAAACATTCTGATAAGATATAAATCGCTAAACCCCTCGTTATTCCACTTAAATTCAGACTTCACAAAACTATTTTGTATACCCGAAGTGGCAAAGGTGAGGCCTTCTTTACAATAAGCAATACCATAATCACTTCCTGCTGTATTAAAAGAAACATTGTTTATTTTATAATAAACAGAATCAGTATAAAAAGAAGCTATGGCATCTAAACTTTTCATTTTCCTTTCCCCTCTTTTATCCATGTTTGCCGATGCTGTGAACTTTTTAAAATACACTTTTGCATCATCAATTTTACCATTAAACTCTAATGCTTGGGCATAATACAAATAGTTTTCAGGATCGGTACTTTCATTTTCAACTACTTTAGCATACCATTTTTCGGCATTGGCCATATCGTTCATTTTACGATAACAGGTGGCCACATTTTTTTGAGCCATTATATTTTTAGGATTCTTTTTTAATTCCATTTCATACAAGGCAGCTGCATCATTATAGGCAAATGAATTATAGAGTTTATTGGCTCTGCACATTGTAAATGAAGGAGCAGAAGCAATAGCAGTAATACTAATGTTACCAATCAGAATCAACAGGAGGAACAAATGTTTTAGTTTCATAACTTTGAATGCTGTTGAATATTAAAATAAACGTGGTGAAGTAAGTCTTTCTTTATTAAATCCAAATCGGTATTGAAGGATTACCTCATGACTACCAGCTTGATAATTTTTTAGGGGACTTAAAGTATAATCGAATGCATAGGCAATTCTAAAACCTTTTGGTAAAATAATTTCAGTCATTGCATTAAATGAATCATTGGTGCGATAGGTAGCCCCTACTCCAAAGATATCATAAAAGTATACCATAGCATTTATATCGGCTTGTATGGGGCTATTTGAAGCGGACTTAACCAAAGCAGTTGGTTTTAATTTAATGATAGGATTTAACGTAAAAACATAACCTCCAGTTAAGTAAGCATGCGTTCCTTGTTTAGCAGCCACAGGATCGCCCGATAATTGCTTTTCCATCTTACTGCTTAATAAATGTGGCGCACTAATTCCAATAAAATATTTATTGCTATAGTAAAAAGCGCCAGTACCAAAGTTAATGCCATAAACACTTATATCACCATTGTTAAATGCATTGTCGGTTGTACCTGCTTGACTCGTTTGAACTTTGCTTAACCCAGCACTAAAGTTTTGAACCACAGCTTGTAATCCAAATGACAAACGACTTGTTTTAAACTTTAAATGATAGCTGTATGCCAAGTTCAAATAATTTTGAGAAATAGCGCCAGCTTTATCATTTAAAAAACTAAGCCCAATACCCATATTTTCTTTTTTAATTGGCGCATGAATATTAAACGATGCCGTTTGGGGCGCGCCAGGAAAATTGAGCCATTGTTTGCGATAAAGCATGGTGGCAGCCACTTCATCTAAACTACCTGCATAAGCCGGGTTAAAACTCATGGCATTAAACATGTACATCGAATAACGAGGGTCTTGCTGTGCATTACTTTGATTCGCTGTTAGCAAAGCAAGCAAGCTAAAAATTAAGCCAGATTTTAAATTAAAAGTTCTTTTCATTTTATAATGTTTTACTGCTCTTAGAATTTAGATTGTGGTGATTTTAGCGCCAAATAGTTAAGTAACCTGTTCTTGCCTCTGCTTCTCCATCAACTTTAATAATATAATAGTAGGTGGCATCAAGAAGCTCTTTGCTATCTTCATTTTTGCCGCCCCAATCATTTTGATAATTGTTGTTTTCATATATCTTAGAACCCCAACGATTAAATATTTGAACACTTACATTTGCACCACCTGTGCCTGAAATAATCAATACATCATTTGTGCCATCACCATTAGGTGAAAAACCTTCTGGGATAAACACTGTAGTGTCGGGGCAAGCTTGAAATTGAATAATAATTGTATCTGATAACAGCGGGCATAAACCATTAGCAGCAGTCCAAACCAAGATATTTTCGCCCTCGTTTAAATTCGTAATTTCAGCATTGGCCAAATTAAAATCAGAAAGCGTTCCTGAACTTGTGATAATAGTCCATTGACCTATCCCAATATCAATTGGATTAGCCTTAAGTGTATATTGATTCAGGCATACTGTTGTATCGTTTCCTGCTAAAGGTATTGTTGGATTGTGGAAAGTAAATATTTCTACGGTGTCGGTGTTTGTTGGACAAATACCATTTTTAATGTTCCAAACAAATTGATTTGCACCAGGGCTTAAATTTGATACAAATGCTTGAGCACTTAGCGTATCAGCAATTAAGCAAGCTGGGTTTATTTTGGTCCAATAGCCAACACCTATATTTGGATTATTTGCACCTAACTGAATGCTTGTTCCACATATTTGCACATCGGTACCTGCGGCTGCATCTGTTGGTTGAGGATTAACAGTAATTATTACATTATCACTTACTGGAGGACAAATACCATCGCTAACAGTCCAAATAAAAAGATTATTTCCACCACCCAAGTTAGTTATTTCAGTATTGAAGAGATTAGGATCAGTTATAATTCCTGAGCCACCTCCAATAGACCAAACTCCTGTTCCTATAGCAGGTATAACTGCATTTAATAAATCAGTGGTTCCACAAACGGTTTGATCTGTTCCAGCATTTGGTTGTTGAAGTGGTGGATTAACCGTTATGACAACTGTATCTGAGGTAGAGCCATTAGTTGAAGAAATACTCCATTGCAATAAATTTTGGCCAATGGTTAAACCACTAACGGTTGTATTAAATAAACTACTATCTGCAAAAATTGCCGTTCCTGATATTACAGTCCATAACCCATTTCCAACAAGTGTTGAATTTCCATTTAATACCAGGGTATCAGCAGCACAAATGGTTTGATCTAATCCTGCATTTGCACTAGCAGGAATTGGATTAACAGTAATGATTAAAGTATCAACAACACATATTGATGGGAAAGGCATTCCGCTATCGCATACGTTGATATAGATTGTATCCTGACCATAGAAACCAGTGTTTGGTGTATAAACAAAATCGCCATTTGAATTGAATACTATTGTACCATTTGAAGGGCCAACTATATTAATGCTATCTGCAGTAAGTGTTGTATTCTCAATATCAGTGTCGTTTAATAAAATATTACCCGCAGCCGTTTGATTGGTTAATGTTGATGCAGTATCGTTTAAAACAGTTGGTGCATCATTCACTGCGTTTATGGTAATAAAAATAGTATCTAAACTGCAAACAGCAGGCAAAGGGATTCCATTATCACATATTTGAACGACAACGGTATCTACACCATTATAATTGCCATTTGGAGTATAAGTAAAATCACCATTTGGATTGATAATGATGGTACCATTTAAAGGTCCAAAAACGGGCACTGCAACTGCTGTTAGCGCAGTACCTTCAGGATCTGAATCGGTTGTTATTACTGTCCCAGAAATAGCAATATCTTCATCAGTGTTTACATTTTCATTAAATAGAATTGGAGGGAAATTAATATCAATCACCGTAATAAAAATTGTATCATTTGAACATGAAGCAGGAAGTGGGAAGCCACTATCACATACATTTACCACAATCGTATCAACACCCGCAAAACCTGCGTTAGGAACATAATCGAAAGAACCATTGCTATTGATTAAAACAATACCGTTAGTTGGCAAAACGATGGCTGTAGTGTTCACTGTTATTGCAGTGCCATCAATGTCTGAATCATTGGCAGTGATATTCCCTGAAAAAGGAGTAGCTTCATTGGTACTAAAGTTTTCATTAGCTACAATTATAAAATCGTTAACTGCAGTTACAGTTACAAATAGGGTATCATTGATACAATTATTATCTGTATCACATACACTAAACACGATGGTGTCATTACCATTAAAATTGCTATTTGGCAAATAAGAATAGTTACCACCTGCATCAATATTAACTGTTCCATTAGTAGGATTTACTATAATAGTTAACGAAGCAGTAACAGGGCCATCTGGGTCGCTATCATTTAATAAAATATTGCTAATAGCATTGTTATCTTCAAGAATAGTAATGGTATCATTTTGTACTATAGGCAAATTATTTACCGGAGTAACGGTGAAGAACAAAGTATCATTTACACAAGCTAAGCTGTTGTCACAAACTTGCACCACTACAGTATCATTACCAACAAAACCAGGAGTTGGGGTATATGTAAAATCTCCATTTAATTGCACGGTGAACAAGCCATTTGAAGCATTTACCACAGGTGTTGTGTTTGTTGTAATTGTTCCATCAGGATCACTATCATTTAGCATTAAATTATCGCTAATACTGCCATCTTGAACCACAGTATAGAAATCATTAAACACATTAGGTGCAACATTTGGAAGTGGACTTACAATAAAGAATACTGTATCATTCACGCATGCGCCATCTAAATCGCATACACTAAATACTGCAAAATCGTTTCCAACAAAGCCAGCATTAGGGGCATAGGTAAAAGCACCATTTACAGACATCACAATTAATCCATTGGTTAAATCAACAATTGGTGTTACAGTTGCTACAAGTCCTGTTTCTAAATCAAAATCATTGGCAAGTATATTTCCAATAAAAATTTGATCTTGAGTGGCATTAAAAGTTTCATTTTCAACCACTGGGAATGTATTGCCAACTGGTATGGTAATGAAAATGGTATCATTTACACAAAAATTGTCATTATCGCACCCGCTAATTACAATGGTATCTGCACCAAAGAAGTTGAAATTAGGGGTGTAGGTAAAGTCACCATTTGTACTTAGAACAATACTGCCATTGTTTGGGCCAAAAAGAGGCGAAGTGTTTGCTGTTAATGTTCCTTCAATATCTGAATCATTATTTAGTAAATTATTTACCACCGGGATATTGATTGTTGTTGTAAATGATTCATTATTAATAACTGGCAGATCGTTAACTGGTGTTACTGTAATTGTTAAAGTATCGTTTTCACAAAGGTTTCCAATATCGCAAACTTGTATAATAACTTCAAAAGTTCCGAAGTAGTTTGGATTTGGAATGTAATTAAAATTACCTGCATTATCAATGTTTAAGGTCCCAAATGGGATGAGTATACTTGATGCGCTGACTACACTTACCTGATCTTCAAGATCGGAATCGTTGGTAAGAATATTTCCACTTAAAGGCGTATCTTCTGCTGTGGTAAAACCTTCATTATTAACGTTAGGAGGCGTATTTACAAGATTTATTTGAAAAACAATAGTATCGTTAATACAAGGTCCACTGGTGCTACAAACCTGAACAATCACAGTATCAAATCCTGTAAATCCATTATTTGGCGTGTAGGTAAAACTGCCATCAGTATTACTTGTAAAGCTGCCATTGGCAGGACCATCAACTTGAGGTACAGTAGCACTTAATGTTCCATCAACATCAATATCATTCGTTAAGATATTATTTGAAAAACTTGCATTAAACGGTATGATGAAGTTTTCATTATTAACAATTAAAGGGTCGGTAACTGGCAAAACATTAAAAAACAAAGTATCGTTTATGCATACACCATTAACATCGCAAACCGAAGTAATTACAGTATCTATGCCATTAAAATTTGGATTTGGAGTGTAGGTAAATTGTCCGTTTATAGCAACATTAATATTCCCATTTGAAGGACCACTTATTAGTGTAGCACTTAAATTTCCTTGATTGCTAAAATCATTAACTATAACATTACCATTGAGAGAGGCATCTTCATTTAAAGTAAAGGATTCGTTATTTACAATTGGTAAGATAGAAGCTGGCGTAACTTCAAAGAAAAGTGTATCAAAAGAACATGCCAAATCATTATCACAAATTTTTATAATGGCAGTATCTAAGCCCGCAAAACCTATATTTGGGGTGTAGGTAAAACTTCCAAGAGCATCATACACCAACACACCATTCAGAACATCTTGTATTGGCGATAAAGTGACTACCAAAAATCCATCAGGGTCTGAATCATTCAATAAAAAATTATCGTTTATTAATGTATTTCCTACAAGCGTATAAAAATCATTTACAATAATTGGCGGCTGATTTGGGAGAGGTAAAACAGTGATAAAAACAGTATCATTTAAACAGGCTCCACCTGCATCGCAAACAACAAACACTGCAGTGTCGGGGCCACTGAAATTATTATTTGGCACATAAACAAAATCTCCATTAGTTTGCATGGTAATATTACCATTTGAAGTATTTACAAGAGGATTTATTGTTAAGGCTAATATTGATTCAACATCAGTATCATTAATTAAAATATTGTTACTTAAAGTTTGATTTTCATTAGTGATATAAAAATCATTTACAATAACTGGTATATCATTTATACTATTTACCAGTATAAAAATGGTATCATTAACACATGCTCCTGCGTTGTCGCAGACTTCAAAAATAGCGAAATCTGTTCCGAAAAAATTAGGGTCGGGCGTGTATGTAAAATCTCCATTTAGATTCATAAAAAACAGCCCGTTTGATGCTGTTTGAATTGGAGTAATATTTACGCTAATGGTTCCATCGGCATCTAAATCGTTGGTAAGAATATTTCCTGAAGCTTGAGTATCTTCGTCAGTTATAATGTTTTCGTTTACTACAACTGGAGCAATGTTTTGGTTTGTTACTAGTACAAAAATAGTATCATTCTCACAGGCACCATCTGTATCGCAAACCTGAAACCACATTAAATCAACTCCTTGAAAACCAATGTTAGGTGTGTAGGTATAATCCCCGTTTGCAGCCATATTTATAATTCCGTTGAGTGGACCAAAAAGTGGCAAAACAGAGACTGTTAAAGGACCTTCAACATCATTATCATTAATTAAAATATTACCTGAAAAGGCAGTATTTAATTGAACTACAATATTTTCGTTGATAATTATTGGTAAATCATTTACTGGAGTTATGCTTATAAAAATTGTATCATTTGCGCAAGCACCAAGGTTATCGCACACAGCAATTACAACAGTATCTATTCCATTAAAATTTAAATTTGGGGTATAGTTAAAATCACCAGTTGGAGTAATGTTAAATGTTCCATTTGAAGAATTTACAATAGGAGCTATGGTTGCATTTAATGTCCCGTCTATATCAGTATCGTTTAATAAAATATTGCCTGAAGCATTATTGTCTTCATTGATAACAATTGACTCATTTAAAACAATGGGCGTATTGTTGCCGATTACAGTGATGAACAAAGTATCGTTTTGGCAAGCACTATTATTATCGCAAACCAACACTACCATCGTATCTATACCTGTAAAACCATTGTTAGGTGTATATGTAAAATTTCCTGTTGTATCGGTAATAAAAATTCCATTTGCTGGATTAATCAGAGGTATTGTAGTAACACCTAAAGTTCCATCAGGGTCACTATCATTGGTTAAAATATTGCCATTTACAGCAGTGTTAATGTTGTTATTTAATATTTCATTATTTATGCTAGGGGCTTGATTAACTTGATTTACAGTAATAGTAACTAGTCCAGTATCACATAATTCAGGACTTGCTCCATCACAAATGATATATTCAAATTGATCATTTCCAAAGAAACCATTGTTAGGAATATATGTAAAAGTGCCATCTACATTTATTACCAGTGTACCATTTGCGGGACCACTCAATTGGGCAACATTTATGTTTAATGCTGGCCCGTCAGTTGCATCATCATTAATGATTAAAGAAGTGCCAATTAAAGTATCATTTTGGTTGGTATTGAAATTATCATCAAAAGCAATAGGTGCACAGTTGCTAGCGGTTATTTCAATTGGATTGTTGATTGAAGCAGAAGTACAGCCATTACTATTTTGAACTACAACATTATAAAACCCTGCAGCTAAGTTGGCAAAAAGAGAATCTCCACTATAGCTAACACCATTATCGATACTGTATAAAACGGCATTATTTGAATAAATAACAATTGCCCCATTACTCAAATTGGTGCAAGGTCCGGCATTTGTAATTGACAAAGAATCAATGACAGGAAGACCACAATCAGTGTCTAAACAATCTGCAAAACCATCACCATCATCATCAATTCCATTGTTACAAATTTCGGGAACAAAAGGAGTTTCTCTCCAATCTCTTTCTGGTGTTCCAAATTGCGCATCAGGAAAATTGGAGGCTAGTTGTCCTCCATTGTTTGCGCTAAAGCCAGCAATTAAATCGAAGTTATTGTCTAATCCATCAGCATCTGTATCGTTACCACTTGCTGTAAAAGGCAATTCAGCGCCATCTTGAATATTATTTCCGTTAACATCATAGGCTTCAATGATATCATTTCTACCATCATTATCGCTATCAGTATCAGTATAATCGGGGTTATCCGTATTATCTGTATTAACAGGTGTTAAACCTGCTGCAAAAAGGCCTGCAATATTATCGTACGCATCATCAACACCATCCCTATCGCTATCTATTCCAGTTGATGCATTGGCAGAAAAGGTACCTTGCGTTTCAATATTATCAACTACTCCATCATTATCGGAATCTATATCTAGGTAGTCTTGATTTCCTTGACCATCAGTATTTAACAATGTAAAATTACTAATTCCTGTATTTGTACCTGTTTCGGCACTATTTGGCATTCCATTAAAGCCAACAGGTGAGTTAATAACACCATTTAGATAATTTGCTGGGGCTATTCCATTATTTGCTTCAATGGCATCAGTAATTCCATCATTATCACTATCAAGATCCAGATGATTTGGAATTCCATCACCATCAAAATCTAAGATAGTACATACTCCACTTGGGTTTAAGCTACAAAATTGGGCGTCCATATAATTCTCTATCCCATCATAATCGGCATCACGCGCGGGGTTTGAGGTAATTCCTGTAGTCCCAAAACATGCAAAACTCGTTGCCCCTTCTCCACACACCTCAACAGCATCTGGTATTCCATCATTATCATCATCAGTATCCCTTATATCAGTTACACCATCTAAATCTGTATCAACACAACCCGTAGCATAAAAATAATTTCCTGAAAAGAAAAAGTCATCAAAACCTGTTCTTGATCCATTAATTCCAGTGCCACTCCCTCTATAATTAACAAAAACCTTGAACTTACCTATGAAACCAGTAATGTTTTTATTGAAATTTAAAACAGTATTTGCACTTGTATTAATAAATACACTATCAATGGTTGTTATTTGCCCTTGTTCCGAAATTAATCTAAGTAAAAACCAACGTTGAAAATTACCTGGTGTTCCATAATATTGGTAACTGAACGCTACAGAGTCAGTGCCATCAAACACCATTAAAGGTGTTGCAAAGCCTCTGCTAGCCTGATTTGCTGCTGTTCCAGTGACCAATGTTTGCGCCCCAGCAATTGGAGTTACACCACCTGCATTAACACTTAATCCGGAAATATTCCAACATTGATTACTCAATATGGTTGTAATAGGTAAGGTGGAGCCAGAAACCGGTTCAAAATTTTGGCTGTACTGCGCTTTAATTACATTGTTGCAAAAGGCAAGTATAAACAATAAAGTAATTTTTGAAGATCTCATATTGACATTCAGTTCAAAATGTTTTTATCCAATTAATATTCCTGCAATTGTTGCAGATAAGTAACTCGCCAAGGTGCCACAAATAAGAGCTTTAAATCCAAGTCTTGCTAAATCTTGTCTGCGGTCGGGCGCCAACTCTCCAATGCCCCCAACTTGTATAGCAATACTGCTAAAGTTTGCAAAACCACATAAAGCAAAACTAACAATAGTAAGTGCTTTTTTACTCAACAATCCTGCCTTGATCATACCTGATAAATCGCTATAAGCAACAAATTCATTGATTACCATTTTTGTTCCTAATAAACCTCCAACTTGAGATGCTTCGGCCCAAGGAACACCCATTGCAAATGCAAAAATTGAGAAAAAAGCTCCAAGTATTTGCTTCAGTGAAAGCACATTTAAATCAATTCCCACAGAAGAAAATGACATGCCAGCCGACATCATTCCTCTTCCTGCATATCCTAATATGGCATCAATCATAGCAATTAATGCAATGAAGCCAATTAACATAGCAATTACATTTAACGAGACTTTTAAACCATCAGAAGCGCCATGCGAAATAGCATCCATTAGGTTAGCGTGTTCTTTTTTTATTTCCAGTTTAACAGTGCCTTTTGTTGTAGACTCTTCTGTTTCAGGCAGCACAATTTTTGAAATTACTAATGCTCCTGGAGCTGCCATTAAACTGGCCGCTATTAAATATTCGGCAGGTACGCCCATTGAAATATAAACAGCCATAACTCCACCAGCAATACAAGCCATACTGCCTGCCATTGAAGCTAAAATTTCACTCATGGTCATACTACTAATGTACGGTTTAATCATAATTTGCGCTTCAACCTGTCCTACAAAAGCACTGGCAACATTACTAATTGCTTCACTTCCACTAACACCCATTAACCAATGTACAGCTTTAGCAACAACTGCTACAATACGTTGCATTAATCCTATGTGGTATGCAATGCTCACTAAAACAGACACAAAAATTATGGTAGGCATAATTTTAAACATAAAGATAAAACTGCTTCCAGCGCCAAATATGCTTTCTAATTTTTCTTTGTTTACCAAAATGCCAAAGACAAAATCGGCTCCACGATCGCTAAATTCAAGCAATTTACTAACTGCATTACCTAATTTCCCAAAAATGGCTTGACCCAAAGGCACTTTAAGTATAAAAACAGCCAACAATGCTTGTAATAATAAGCCTGTTCCTACCAAACGATAGTTGATTTGCTTTTTGTTATTGCTTAGTAAATAGGCAATGCCAAGTATCAATATTATTCCAATTAGACCTGAGAATCTATCCATAAAAGTGCTTGTTCTTGTTTTTAATTATTTGTAAAGGGCATACCAAATATAACAAATTTGAATAACAATACTATACTTATTGCTTTTTTATTCGAAAGGATGAATTGCAAAGATATCCACAATTGAATGTTTTAAAAATAAAATACAGCTCTATTTTACAGTATTTTGCTAACGTTCATGAATTTTTACGCAGTCATTAAATACTAATAATATTCATCAGAAAAAACATTGTAAAAATAGACTTTAACATTCTTCCAAAAATAAAAATTAAACCTTCTCTTTGCATTTGCATTAATATTTGATTTTATTTGCAAAGAAGGCAAGTTTAATTATGAAAATTAAAACACATAAATTAGTTGTTATTGGTAGACGTGAGCGCATAAGTTTTCCAGAACTTAATTTGTTTGGCATTGAAGCTAAAATTGACACTGGGGCCTATTCAACTACCATACATTGTCATGATGTTGAAGTTAAAGATATTGATGGGAAACAAATTTTATGTTTTAAATTATTGGATCCTGAACATTTAGATTATACCGATACGGAGCAACGGTTTGAGCACTTTCAACTCAAAAACTTTAAAAATTCTTTTGGTGAACAAGAAGCACGCTATGTAGTTCAAACATTGATTAAACTAGGGAAAAGAAAAGTTCGAGGAACTGTATCGCTAACCAGTAGAGCCAATATGCGTTATCCTGTATTAGTAGGAAGAAAACTATTAAAAGACAGGTTTATAGTAAATGTTGCCGAAGAACACCTCTTAATTTAAAATATTAAAAATTAAAAAATCTATACGATATGAAAATAGCAATTTTATCAAGAAATCCATCATTATATTCTACCAAAAGATTATTAGAAGCTGGCAAGGAACGCGGGCATGAAATGGTAATTCTGGATCATCAAAAATGTGTTTTGGTGATTGAGCAAGGTAAACCCAAAATTGTATATGGCGGGCACGATGTAATTGGTGTTGATGCTATTATCCCTAGAATTGGGGCCTCTGTAACTTTTTATGGTGCTGCTGTTGTGCGTCAGTTCGAACAAATGAAAATATTTTCGGCAGTAGAATCTCAGGCATTAGTGCGTTCAAGAGATAAATTAAGGAGTTTACAATTGCTGGCAAAAGCAGGAATAGGAATGCCCAAAACAGCTTTTGCATCGCATCCAAAAGATATTGATAATGTACTTGAACAAGTTGGCGGTGCACCTGTTGTTATAAAATTGTTAGAAGGCACCCAAGGCATTGGTGTAATTTTAGCTGAAACACGAAACTCAGCAAAATCAGTTATAGAAGCGTTTTTAGGAGTTGAAGTAAATATACTTGTACAAGAATTTATTAAAGAAGCCAAAGGTGCCGATGTGCGTGCCTTTATTGTTGATGGACAAATTGTAGGCGCTATGAAAAGACAAGGTGCCGAGGGAGATTTTAGATCTAATTTGCATAGAGGCGGTGTGGCCACTGTGATTGAATTAACGCCACAAGAAAAAGCAACAGCCATTAAAGCAGCAAAAAAATTAGGTTTAGCCATTGCTGGTGTTGATATGTTACGAAGTGAAAGAGGTCCATTAGTAATGGAAGTTAATTCATCACCAGGCTTAGAGGGTATTGAAGGTGCCACTAAAGTTGACATTGCAGGTAAAATTATTGAGTATGTTGAAAGAAATGAATTTACAGGTAATGAATAATAACTTGATGTTCTAAAATTACGTAATGCAAAGAAGAGAAGTTGATTTTTTAGTGATAGGCTCGGGAATTGCTGGCATAAGCTATGCATTAAAAGTAGCTGCATATGGCAAAGTGTTGATGCTCACTAAATCTGATGAAGATGAAAGCAATACTAAGTATGCCCAAGGCGGTATTGCAGCTGTAATGTATGAACCAGATTCTTACAATAAACATATTGAAGACACTTTAATATGTGGCGATGGCGTATGTGACGAGCGCATTGTAAAATTGGTGATAGAAGAATCAACACAGAGGATAAATGAATTGATTAGCTGGGGAACACAATTTGATAAAACAGCGGCTGGCAATTATGATTTGGCAAAAGAAGGCGGGCATTCAGAAAAAAGAATTTTACATCACAAAGACAATACAGGTTTTGAAATTGAAAGAGCCCTTTTAGAACAAGCGCATTTGCATCCTAATATTGAGATATTATCACACTATTATGCCATGGAAATTATTACACAACATCATTTAGGAATTTGGGTAAACAGTCAAACACCCGGCATTGAATGTTATGGGGTGTATGCTTTAAATCTTAAAACAGAAAAGATAGAAATTATTGCAGCCAAAACTATTTTAATGGCTTCAGGCGGATGTGGTCATATCTACGAAAGTACTACCAACCCTAACATTGCAACAGGTGATGGAGTGGCTATGGTGTATAGAGCAAAGGGCAAAATTAAAGACATGGAGTTTATTCAGTTTCATCCTACTTCTTTATATCAACCTGGACAGCATCCATCTTTTTTAATTTCTGAGGCTGTAAGAGGCTTTGGCGCTGTGCTTAAAAATAAGGATGGCGAAGCTTTTATGATTAAATATGATCATAGAAAAGACCTTGCTCCCCGCGATATTGTTGCCCGTGCTATTGACAATGAAATGAAAACGCGCGGTGATGATTTTGTATATTTAGACTGTAGATATTTAGATAAAGATGAATTTATTAAGCACTTTCCTAATATTTACGAAAAGTGTTTATCGCTGAATATTGATGTTTTTGAGACCTTAATTCCAGTAGTACCTGCTGCACATTATATGTGTGGTGGTATTGATGCTGATGAGTTTGGAAGAAGCAGTATTAAAAATTTATATGCCGTGGGCGAATGTTCAAGAACCGGCTTACATGGAGCAAACAGATTGGCATCAAATTCATTACTTGAGGCATTAGTATTTTCTCATAGAGCTGCTATAGATGCCATAAAAGAAATTGGAAATACTGCACTCATGCAAGGGATTCCAGATTGGGATGCCGAAGGAACTGCCAGCCCCGAAGAAATGGTATTAATAACGCAAAGTTTAAAAGAATTGCAAGCCATTATGAGTAATTATGTGGGTATTGTGCGGTCTGATTTGCGCTTAAAACGTGCATTTGACAGACTATTAATTCTACATAAAGAAACAGAAAATTTGTATGAAAGAACAACCGTGAGTAAACAATTATGTGAGCTACGAAATATGATAAAAGTAGGTTATGTAATTATTAAACAGGCCATGCTAAGAAAGGAAAGCAGAGGATTGCATTACAATTTAGATCATCCTAAATTGAGCGTATAAAAAACAATCTATCAATTAATTTTTTGTCCATTTTCCACTCAACACTGCTCCTTTGGTATTTACTAATTTGTAAAAATAAATACCGCTGTTCCAATTTTCTGTATTGATAGTTTTAAATTTATCATTACAGAATGCCTGGTAAATAATACTTCCAGTATTAGTATAAATCACAATAGAAGCATTTGTTTGACTATTTGTTAAAGACAAATTCAGGTTGCTTTGACCTGGATTGGGAAATAAAATCACGTTAAAGTCTTTGTTATTTTCACTGATGCTTGTTGGAAAACTACAAACTAAATAATTTCTAAAATCATTGTAGGTTGTGTTTATAACATCATATTGCATAGGCGAAAAATAATCTCTACAGTTTTTTCTAGAATAGCTCATAATGTTGTTTGGATCAGGTGCGTAAGGCATTCCATTGGCATCTGTGGCAGTTCCGGTGTAAATGCAATTTGAGTTTACAATACTGTTACTTAAGGTTGGATCTGCAGGTGTATCACAAATATAATCACCTTCGGTGGCACAATTGCTGCCATCAACCAATTCATCGGCCGAACCACCATGTGTGTGTGGCAGCCCAAATAAATGTCCTAATTCATGTGCTAAAGTACTTCCGTTTGTAGCACAATTGGCAGCCATCATTACATAATCTTCGCTTGGCGGATACTGAGAATAGCCACATAAACTAGAACCGCCAGAACTTGTAACTGTATTTGCAAAATACATATTTACCACATTATTTGAATAAAACTGATTTAATACATCTGTGTGATGTAAGTTATAGTCAAAATCATAATAGTAATCATCATTAATTATTTGTGGAGCAATGCACTCAACAAATACTATTCCGGCATTAGCATAAAAATGATTTACAGAATCTATCTCTGTATAAATTTCTGATAGCGTTAAATTTGAGCTTCCATTGGAGGCCTTAAACAAATGAATTTGATAAGGAACTATAATTAATTGGCCACCGCGTTGGTCTGCTATTGGCTGCTTAGACTTTAATTTGTTAAACCAACTTTGTTTGTCAGCTGTGCCACATTCATTTTGTGTTTGCGCCTTAGCTGTGCTGAAGGCAACACAAACTCCCAATAATAAATTTAATAATCTTAAGCGCATATCTTGTCAATGTTAGAAAGCAAATATAAATTAAATATCAAACGGATGTACAATATACATTGTTCATTGCTTTCAATACTTTTGTTGATTTAAAATTAAAAGCAAATAAATTTATACAATTTTGGCCGTTCCTTTTATTACTTTTGCAATTATAAAATTTAAAAAAATGATCATAGCACCTTCTGTTTTATCGGCCGATTTTGGCAATCTGCAAAGAGATATTGAAATGATTAACAACTCAGTAGCAGACTGGTTTCATGTAGATATTATGGATGGTGTATTTGTACCTAATATTTCTTTTGGTTTTCCTGTCTTGAAGCAAATTAAAAAGCACGCTAATAAAACAATTGATGTGCATTTAATGATTGTGGAACCTCAGCGTTATATTGATGAGTTTTGCATTCAGGGGGCGGATATAATTTCTGTTCATATTGAGGCTTGCACGCATTTACACAGAGCTATTCAACAAATAAAATCGTTAAACATTAAAGCAGGTGTCGCCATCAATCCGCATACTCCTGTAAGTGCGTTACAAGATATTATTTTGGATATTGATTTGGTTTGCATGATGTCGGTTAACCCTGGTTTTGGCGGACAGAAATTTATTCAAAACACCTATAAAAAAGTGAAAGAATTAAAGCAAATGATTATAGCCACTGGCTCAAATGCTTTAATTGAAATTGATGGTGGCGTAGATTTTGAAAATGCAGCTTTGCTAAAAGAAGCAGGAGCTGATGTTTTGGTAGCGGGCAATACCGTATTTTCTCATCCTTCACCAACAGAGGCTATTGCTAAATTAAAACATATTTAACTCAAGTTAAAACGTTCAACAGCCATATCGGCTACTGTATTTCCTATCGCTAAACAAGCTGTAGCTGCTGGCGATGGTGCGTTTAAAATGTGAATAGCATTGCCACTTCCTTCAATTTTAAAATCATCAATCATTTCGCCTTGTGGCGATAATGCCATAGCTCTTACACCCGCTCTTCCTGGTACAATATCATCCATTTCTAAACTAGGGATAAGTGTTCTTAAGCGTTTTAAGAAATAAGCTTTTGAAAAAGCACCTCTGTATTCATCTAAACCAAAGCGCCAGTGTTTGGCAAAAAATTTCCAAGTGCCGCCAAATCCAAAGGCTTCGGCCGTATCTTTAAAATTAAAATCAGTTTTGTTGTAACCCTCTCTTTTAAATACAAATACAGCATTTGGCCCACACTCAACACCACCATGTATCATGCGTGTAAAGTGAACCCCTAAAAACGGAAATTGAGGATTAGGCACTGGATAAATTAAGTTCTTCACTTTACTCATCCCTTTTTCAGAAAGGTCATAGTAATCGCCTCTAAAACCCACAATGGCAGAGTCAGATTTTGCACCTTCTTTTTTAGCAATTCTATCACTTTGCAAACCAGCGCAGGTAATCACATATTTTGCTTCAAAATTTCCTTTATTGGTAACCACTGTGGTGCTTGAAGCGCCTTTTTGAAAAGCAGTGGCTTCGGTGCCTAGCATTATTTTACTTTGAGGAAATTTAGCTGTAATTATTTCTCCTAATCTAACGGTTAATCCCACATAATCAATAATTCCTGTGCATGGCACATAAATACCACCAATACCAACTGCATAAGGCTCAATTTCGCGTACTCTGGCGGCATCAATAATTTCAATGCCTTCTACCCCATTGGCCAAACCATTATTAAATACTTTGTTCATGTGCGCCAATTCCGATTCTTGCGTGGCCACAATTAATTTCCCACAAATATCATAGTCAACTTTGTGTTCTTTAGCAAATGCAACCAATTCTCTTCTTCCATCAACACAGTTTTTTGCCTTAAATGAACCTGGCTTATAATAAATGCCAGAGTGTATTACCCCAGAGTTGCGGCCTGTTTGGTGAGCCGACAAACGTTCTTCTTTTTCGAGTATTAGTATTTTTTTATTGGGATAACGCATATTTAATTTGTATGCGGTGGAAAGTCCCACACAACCGCCTCCTATAACAATGATATCGTACATAGTAAAATTTTTGAGGCGCAAAGTTAGCAATAGATAAATAAATTCTGTAATGAATTATTTTCTATCCTTGGCGAAACAGTAAATAATTAAATGGTTGTCCTCATTTATACCAGTTTAATTTAGCTACTCTTTAACGTTCATTGGTAAAAAAACCGATAGTAGCTAGAAAAATTTATATTTGCAATTGTAATTCAAAAAAGCCTAAAAGGAGTATTCACAATTAAAAAAAATAACATGAAAAAAAATATATCAAGCGCCTTGCTGCTGCTAGTCTCAGGACTGTTTTGGACGGGTTTCTCACAAGCACAAGAGTCTGTCAATTCATCAGGTGGAGATGCTACTGGCAGTGGAGGAACTGTTGCTTACAGTGTTGGACAAGTAGTTTACACAACCAATAACGGAAGTACGGGTAATGTAGCTCAAGGAGTGCAGCATGCCTACGAAATTTTTCCTGTTGATAATATGGAAACAGCGATGAATATTTCGCTTACCGCTTTTCCAAATCCGATAACAGATAATTTAACCTTGCAAATAAGCGATTTCAAAAATGAGACCTTGTGGTATCAGCTTATTGATTTGCAAGGCAAATTAATAAGCAACGGCCAAGTAACAGCAAAGCAAACACAAATAAATACATCAACTTTGCCTCCTGCTACTTACTTTGTAAATGTTGTAACCCAAAAAAACAAACAAGTTCAATCATTTAAAATCATCAAAAACTAAAAATAATGAAAAAGATAATTACAATTTGTGCAGCAATTTTAATGACTGCAAGTGTGTTTGCTCAAGCACCAAATAAAATGAGCTATCAAGCTGTAATACGTAATAATTCAAACACCTTGGTTACCAACTCGGCCGTTGGAATGAGAATTAGTATTTTACAAACATCACCAAGTGGAACAGCAGTGTATGTAGAAACACAAACCCCAATAACCAATGCCAATGGGTTGGCAAGTATTGAAATTGGCGGTGGAACGCTTGTTTCGGGAAACTTTGCAACGATTAATTGGGCAAACGGCCCTTATTTTATTAAAACTGAAACCGACCCTAACGGTGGTACTAATTATAGCATTACAGGTACAAGTCAGTTGTTGAGTGTACCGTATGCATTTTATAGCAAAACCACAAGCAGTTCAGTGTCAGCTGCCGGAGACACACTCTATATTGGCAATATCCCTTACATCGTCCCGGGAATTAGTGCGGCCAATAGTGGAGGAGGAGGCAGCTCTGTCTTTTGCAACGGCCCAACGGCCATTGTGGATGTAACTAACCCTGCCACCGGCAAAATATGGATGGATAGAAACTTGGGCGCTACCCAAGCTGCCACCAGCAGCACCGATTCGAATGCTTATGGAGATTTATACCAATGGGGCCGCAGAAGCGATGGCCACCAGTGCCGCACTTCTGCTAACACAAGTATTTTAAGCAGCACCGACCAACCAGCACATGGTTATTTTATAACATCTAACTCTGGAAATTATGACTGGCGCAGCCCTGAAAACACCAATTTATGGCAAGGCGTGAATGGTATAAACAACCCTTGCCCGAGCGGTTATCGTTTGCCGACCAATGCAGAATTAGACGCAGAGCGCTCAAGTTGGAACCAGAACAACAGCGCAGGAGCCTTTGCTTCCCCGCTTAAGTTGCCCGTGGCGGGCGGCCGCAGCGGCAGCGCTGGTTCGTTCGTCAATGTCGGTGCCTCTGGCTACTATTGGAGCAGTACGGTTAATGGTGTCGGTTCGCAACGCCTGTACTTCGATAGCAACGGTCCCAGCATGAACGTCAACAGCAGAGCACTCGGATTCTCTGTGCGTTGCCTCAAGGATTGACACTTTGATGCATTTGATAATTTGACACTTTATCCTGCCATCCCTTTAGGGTGGCAGGATTTTATTACCGCGAAGCGGTCGTTTTTTTTCAGAATAGCGATATGACCATAGCAGAAAAAGTAACCCAAAGTGCAAACAGCACTCTATTTACACTCTACAAAGAAGGCTTATTTCATAAGTGCTGCAATGAGGATGCCATGCTATTTGTGAAAAAAGTTAGAGCATTTAAGGTAAGTGATAAGTTTGTAAAGAGTGCGAGGGAAAAAGTATATAGTATAGGTTTTCCTGCAAGTGAGGTTTTAAACGGCAATTTGAGTTTTGAAAGTATTTCAGAAAAAATAGGGGCAAAAAGTTTTGAAGTAAAAAATGAGTTAGTTCAATTTTATTTAAAGGATTTGGAATCTAAAAAAGGCTATAAAGATTGGGTTGAAGTACAGCATAAAAATGAATTGCTTGTTCAAGAGCCTGAGCCTATCTATTCAAAAACGAACAATAGTGCACATCTTTTAGCAATGATAAAAGATTATGATTTGGCAAATAGCACGCCCGGTAAACACGAAGTTGCACTTCGTGTTTTATAATTTTTAGAGCTGCGCTCAGCTTAATAACATTGAAGTTAAAAGTTAATAGGACTCAATTTAAAAACAACTACAGTATTAATTTCGATGTAATAAATTCAGTTTACGATTTTCAAAAATAGCGCTCAAACCATATCCACGGAAGTGTTCCCGATAGCTCGGGATGCTAAATTAAAATAAACCGAAGCACAGCTTCGATTTTACTGAGATATCATTTAAAAATGATTCAATGATAGTTGGATGCTATTGAAAACATTATTGGTATGAAATAGATTTTTAACAGGTGCGCAATTTTGTTAAAAGAATGCTCCCATATTTAAAAATAAATACTATTTTTGTGTGTAATATCACAAAATGAACACTTATAAATGGAAAGAACATTGCAAAGTGAACTGCAAAGTTGGCAAAAACAAGTCAATAGGTTACCATTAATTATTCAAGGTGCAAGGCAAGTTGGCAAAACTTATCTGATGAAATGGTTTGGTCAAACACATTTTCAACAGTATGCTTATTTTAATTTTGATGAACGGCCTGAGCTGAGAGATTTTTTTAGTGCCAATAAAGATGTTGATAGAATTATAAATTCGCTTTCATTAATTAGCGGTAAAACCATTGATGCCAATACGCTACTTATTTTAGATGAAATACAAGAATGTCCGGAAGCATTAAATACATTAAAATATTTTGCTGAAAAAAAACCTGAAATACCTATTGTGTGTGCTGGTTCATTATTAGGAATCATATTAAATTCTGGCATTTCTTTTCCTGTTGGTAAAGTGGCATTTGTTACACTTTACCCATTATCGTTTAAAGAAGTTTTACCTTATTGGAACGATAATTTATCCCGTTTCTTAAATCAAATAAAAAGTATTGAACCTATCCCTGATTATTTTTTTAACGACCTGGTTGACAATTTTAAAAAATACCTTATTACAGGTGGCATGCCAGCAGTGCTAAATGCATTTAAACAAGAAAATTCGTTTGAAGCATGCGAAACTGTGCTACAAAATTTGATACTCTCTTATCATGGCGATTTTGCAAAGCACCCCGTAATGAGCGATGTAGCAAAAATAGGACAAGTGTTTAATTCCTTGCCAAGTCAACTTGCTCGAGAAAACAAAAAATTTGTTTATCAATTGGTTAGAACAGGAGCCCGAGCCCGAGAATATGAAGATGCAATTCAATGGTTAATTCGTGCTGGCTTGGTTTATCAAGTCAAATTAATTTCAAAACCCGGTATTCCGCTTGCGGCCTATGATGATGTGGGTGCTTTTAAATTATATGCTTTAGATGTAGGAATGATGCGTAAAATGGCAAAACTATCGCCAACAGCTTACACCGAAGGGACGCGCTTATTTACAGAATTTAAAGGGGCAATCATAGAAAATTATATTTTACAAAGTTTAGCTGCACAATTTGATGATCTTCCGCGTTATTGGACCTCAGGAAATTCAGCTGAAGTTGATTTTGTGATACAATACAAAAATGAAATTATACCCATTGAAGTGAAAAGTGATGAAAATATTAAAAGTCGAAGTTTGCAGGTGTATCATCAAAAATTCAACCCAAAATTACGCATTCGATTTTCATTAAAAAATCTTTCTTATCAAGATGGTTTATTGAATATCCCTCATTTTATGTCAGATTACACAAAAGAAATTATTAAATTTATTTTACATGATTAAATACATTTCATTCGTTTTTTGTCTTTTTATTTCTCACTTGAGTATTGCTCAATCCATAACTGGCAGATTTACAAAACTTGCCAAGCAAACCATCAAAATCGAGGGATTCAGAGGCTTGCAAACCTATCCCATCTCAAACACTACTTGCGATGAAAATGGTAATTTTAAACTTTTTTATGCAAAATCAGATTACGGAGTTGGCTATCTTATTTCTGAAGATAAAAAACCTCTTTTTGTTATTCTAAG